>NZ_LZPK01000264.1:0-4109 GCF_001729375.1 Methanosarcina sp. A14
AGACAAGTTTTTATTGAGAAAATATTCAGGTGCTCATTTTGCTCTTTATTTTTTTTAACCTTTCTTTCCCAATTTCAATAATTTTCATCAGTTCCTGATACTCACTCAAGGAAATTAAGTTTCCTGGACAGAGAGTATGTATGCTATTTCCACCAGAATACAGAAGAACACCATTCCAGGCTGCAAAGTGAGGTCCTGAAAGATACTCACAGGGCAGCTCCCACCTTGAATCCACGTTTTCAAAACTTTCAAAGCGGTAGAAAGTAGTGCCGTTTTTCAAGATTTTTGTAAATTTTAGAAGTACATCAACCATGCTTTCATCCAATCTGCAGCTAAACAACTATGAAAATGAATATAAAATAATTTTGCCGCTTTTACGGCAATTTTTAAGGGATTTGTTTACCTTACCAGGGAAACCATTTAAAGCATGAGTTCTGTTACTTTTTCCCCTTTTGCACTGGTAACGGTTACGGATATATCCTTGAATTTAGGTACCCCTGTACCTCCGGTTTCATCTGAGACCAGCATATTGGACCAGGGGCTTTTGGGCATATATGCGATGCCTTTGTGAGGAGTTTCATATCCAGATTCCATAGCCTTTACCACAACTCTTCCAAAGGAATTTTTTAAAATTACTGTGTCGCCTTTTTTCACGTCCAACTGTTTGAAATCCGCATGGTCCAGCTTTATTATCGCAGATAGGTCTTTGTATTCGTCCCCAAAGCGGTTTTCGAGCATAGCCTTATCCTGAAAGATGTCCCTGTAAGTTATGACTTTGACATTTATTTCGGGAGCTGTAAGAAAAGATCCGAAATCCATCAGAGTGCCTCCATTATTTTCTTGAGAATTACTTCCTCAGACAGGTGATTTGTCTCAATAACAGGCTCAAAGCTCATTTTAACTCTATCCATGCGTATGGAACTTCCCCCTGCCTCTACCCCATTTATTGCGGTATTGATGTAGACCTTTGAGTGCTTGGAAGTCAGGGTTTCACAATGATCCATCGAGATAACAGGAATCTCCAGCATGTTCTTTGCAATAGATCCGGGAAGGAATAAAAGCGGGTCTGAACCTATTATAAGGGCTGCGTCCACCGATTTTGCTTTAAGAGATTCAACAACTGAGTATTCGGGTCCATGCTTTGCAGTTCCATTTTCAAACTTTACACTGTTCACGTATCCAGTTTCTGCAAAGAGGTTTTCGTTAAAGCCCATTGTATTAGAGCTGCTTACCATTGGTATGAGGTGGAAATTTGCTTTCTCATTCAGAATTTCCATCAGCTTGAAAAGAGGCTCAAGGTTTTCAAGCGAGTAAATGAGCCCGCGTCCTACAAACATTACTCCGAACTTTGCTCCTTTAAGGATGTTTGCCAGCTCAAGGATTTTTTTAGGCGGGTAATTGTAAGAGGTTTTAGGAAGCTTTCCAGAAAGCCCTGCAATCATGGCATCGATAAATTCTGCATCTCCTTTTGGAGGGATCTGGAAGAAATAATTCCCGCAGATCTTTGCGGTATGGGACTTCCGGACATCGATTGCTATGGCTGTCCTTTCCTCTTCCCAGCCTCTCTGCTTTTCTGTTCCTCTGGGGAAGTAGGAGTGCTTCGAAAGAAGGCGAGGATGAGAATCCGATGGATCTGTTCCCCAGTATATGATAACATCAGCTTTATTCCTTACATCGTCAAGAGTACAGGTCTTAAGCTTATCCTGAATGAGAGCCTCAGCTAGAGGACCCAGGCAGAACGAGGAGGTATCATCCAGGGTAGCGTTAATTTTCTTTGCAAGTTCAATTGCTATTTTTTGGGTTTCACTGGTAGAAGTCCCAAGACCGAAGATCAGAGGATTTCTGGCATTTTTAAGAATCGATGCAGCCTCACTGATAGCAGTAGCTTCATCTACAGGCTTATTATCAACCAGAAAATCTGCTTCGCCCCTTCTTGCTTCCTTCATATGGGCGACTCCTACTCTGCAGGCTGTATAAACTTTATTCACAATGTTATTTTCGGACTCAACCTCAATATCGTCACAGAGGAGTCCGCAGCCTGTGCATACATGATAGTTTTTCTCCATATCCGCTTCCTCACACAAACTCGATTGCCTCTACAGGGCAGGTTACTATACAGCCATTACATAGAATTTTGTTCTTTCCGAAACGGCGGCATTCCCCTAAGTTTTGAGCTTTTACAATGCCGTCTTCTACGGCCAAGACCAGCTTATTAGGATTCGTAGGGGCCTTTCCCGAGCCTATTCCGTGTGGATCATTAGCTACATTCGGAGGACAGGCAACCACACAGTTTCCACAGCCAAAACATAAGTCTTCATGCACTATAAGTCCGGTTTCAGTTGCGCTTTCGGAAGGTTTGAAAAGTTCACTTATCTTTTCATAGTTTTCTTTATACTTTGGTTCATCTTTAAGAGGCGGGCAATCCTCGGGTGTGAGCTCGTGGGCCATGAGAGATACTGCAAACGCCATACAAGAGGTTTTTCCGCACTTTTTGCAGTTAGTCTTTGGAAGCATCTGATAGAGTTCCATTGCATTTGTCATTACAGGTCACCCTTGAGTCAAATTTTTTATGTCAGTTTTTCATTGAAGAGTATGAAGGTTAAGAAGTATATTAAAAAGCAAGATTAAGTGTGTCACATTAAGCATGTCACTGTGAAAACGTATATTATATAACCTTTAATTAAATATATCTAAGTAATCTTCCTTAAACCCTCGCTTTTTTGTTTTCAGCGTTACTTTTAAATTGCAGTAAGGATTTATTATAAATATTTATAAACTGTTTTCATCCAAGCTTTTTGTAAAAAGATTGTGTAAACTGCTTCATCGATTTATCACGCCGTCACGACATTTTATCACGTTGTGTAGGCCATTGGTCAAACTTTCTCCCGGAAAAATTGCGATCAAATTTTTTTCAAGAGGGTTGTAGTCAAACCTTTTTTAAGAAGGGATGTTATCACATCGTTGCTAAGGATTTTCGATAAAACCTTTTCTCAAAAGGTTTGCTCCAGGCCTTTTTCTCTAAAGGTTTTTGCTCAAGCCTTTTTTTAAAAGGCTTGGAGCAAACCTTAAGACTTTGATGTCCCCAGGTATGCAGCCTTTTGTTTCCGGGCCTTTCAGGTCAGGAGATCTTACAATTTAACTTTCCTGCCCTTCGGAATAGACCAATAAAGCCTCTTTGCAGGCAAACCGAATCCGCTGAACTCAATTAATTCGCTTTGAAGAAAAGTTCGCAGTGACAGTTTCCGTCCCTTTCGACTTCTTCTTTATGATAGATGCAGGGACATACAATCTTTCTATCTTCTTTTTCATCTCCGGTAACTATTCTGCAGGGACAGTAACGCCTTCCGAATTTCTCAAGCTTAACTGTAAGTCCATCAAGCACATAGTCAAGAGCTTCTTTATCCGGGTTAAGCCTGTACCCTGCTTTTTCTGCATATTTCTGAGTCCATTCATACATTTTCTGTTTTAGTTCATTATGATCAGTCATACAAAGAGCTCCTTTGCTTTAAATTGAAGAAATCCTCAACCTTGATGAGAAGAATATGTAGTCATGTGTGAATCATATGTGGATAATATGTGAAGCTATGTGAGCTGTTTATAAAATGGAAACATTATAAGTATACTAGAATAAAGTCTGCTGAAGACTTTCAAGTTTTATGAAACACTTGTGAGAATAACCTGAGTATTTAGCGTCACCTTCATCTGTAAAGTCATTAATACCTATTTTTGTTTAAGGCTATTTATAGAAATACCTTGTCCTGCAGGAATTAAATGATTCAGCGCAGTATAGCCAGTTTTATCTCACTCACGTCCATGTAATCAATTTTACCTCACTCACGCTCATACAACCAGTTTTTATCACTCATGTCCATATAATCAATATTATATCACTAGCGTCCAATAAAACCGATTTCATCCCACTAGCGCCCCTATAACCAATTTAACATTATGGCTTTTCTTGAGTTGTCCAGTTGAAACTGGTCTATCGATTACGCATTAAGTTCTCAAACTATAAATTAATTGGTAAAACTCCGGTAATAAGACGAGAATCTCAAATTAGCTTTTAAAATCTCAAATCTAATTTGATACTCATTGGTCATCGGTTAAGG
>NZ_LZPK01000265.1:0-15849 GCF_001729375.1 Methanosarcina sp. A14
TAATGTTCAATTTTAATGTTTTCATATTTGATATGAATACTTTCTAACTAAACAATTATCTTCAACCCATACAAAACAGCAAAGAGCCAAGAAAATTTTGTTTTTTCTCTAAATTGATTACTAAATCGGATCTTGTACAGATCTTGTACATATCTTGTACAGAATCTTATACATTTTCACTCTATTACCAGGTCTTTGACTCTGATCCCGCTTTCTACAATTTTTCCTACGATTTTTCCACCGGTAATCTCTGCAGCTTTTGCAGCATCTTTTTCAGGCAAGATAACAAGAAAACCCATACCCATATTGAAGGTTCTGTACATTTCAAGATCCTCAACTCCGCCTTCCTTCTGCAAGAATTTGAAAATATCCTGGGGCTCAAGAGGATCGTAAAAATCAAAACCGAGTTTTGTTACTCTTCTCAGTTTCAAAAGTCCGCTGCCTGTTATATGGGCAAGTCCATGGACTTCACATGCCTTCAGCACATCAAGAATCTCAATATAAATTCTTGTTGGAGTTAGGAGCTCATCTCCGATCATTTTTGAATTGTCATAGGGACAGGGGTCGTGATAAGAGTACTTGGATTCCTCAATGATTTTCCTTACAAGAGTATAGCCGTTGCTATGAACGCCTGTGCTTGGGACACCTACAATCACATCACCTACCCTTACTTTCTCTCCCTCGACAATCTCGTCTTTCCGGACAATTCCAAGGCAAGTACCTGCAAGGTCAAAACCTTTAATTATCTCTGGCAGGGTTGCGGTTTCTCCGCCAACGATGGACATTCTGGATATTTCCGCGCCCTTTACCAGCCCTTCTCCAATCTGGGCGGCAAAGCCTTCTTCATGCTTTTCCAGGGCAAGATAATCTACAAAGGCTACAGGCTCGGCTCCTATGGCTAGAAGGTCATTTACATTCATTGCGATACAGTCTATACCTACCGTGTTCCACCGCTGCATTTCGTTTGCAATAAGAACTTTTGAGCCTACCCCATCAGTTGTCAGGGCAAGGGCATATTCTCCGAAGTCCAGAAGCCCTGCATAATGCCCTATTCCTGTAAGGGGAGCTCCTATACCTTTTCGGACATAGCTCAATTTTTCGATAAGGGTTTTGACGGTTTTTTCTTCCTTTGTAATATCTACGCCTGAATCCGCGTACGTTAAGTGCTTTTCGCTCATCTTTCGCCCCTCCCTGCCTGCTTTATAGCTGTTTTCCAATTTCATTTCCGTTATATAATTCGAATTCATCATGCAGGGTCTTGACTGCAGCAAATGCATCGTTTTCCCGCACTACGAAAGAGATATTGTACTGGGAAGAACCCTGGCTGATCATGATAATATTAATAAGCGAGTTTCCAAGTGCTCCGAAGACCCGTTTTGCCACGCCTGGGGTCCCTGCCATACCTGCACCCACGACTGCAACTACGCAGACATTTTTGTCTGACGTGATTTCTTTTACGATTCCGCGGTTGAACTCTTCGTGCAGGGCTTTTAATGCAGTTTCCACATGTGCTTCACTGATCACGAAAGAGATATTTGATTCGGACGAGCCCTGGCTGATCATAATAACATTAACGCCTGACTTTGCAAGTACTGCGAAGAGCCTTGCTACAGTCCCGACCGCTCCTACCATTTCTGCGCCTGAAATGTTTATGAGAGCCACATTTTTGATTAGGCTTACGGCTTTTACTACATTCTTGCACTGGAACTTTTCCGCAACTACGAGTGTGCCAGGTAACTTAGGCTCAAAGGTATTCTTGACACGTACAGGAATGTGTTCGCGCATAGCAGGCTCAATCGTGCGCGGGTGCAGTACATTTGCCCCGAAGTAAGAAAGTTCCATGGCTTCGGCATAAGAGATTTGCGGGATAGTTTTTGCCTCGGGCACGATTCTCGGATCGGTGGTCATGATACCGTTTACTTCTTTCCAGAGCCAGATCTCGTCGGCTTTTAAAGCTGCGCCCAGGATGGAAGCTGTAAAGTCAGACCCACTCCTTCCCAGAGTGGTAATAATTCCTTCCTCGTTTTCTCCGATAAATCCCGTAACTACAAGAATCTGTGTCTCAAGTCTGCATCCAAGCCTCTTATTCACAAGTTCATAAGTTTTCTCAAGAGGTCTTGCATTTCCGTAATCCGATGATGTTATAATTCCTGCTTCTCCACCTGTGAATTCAGTTGATGCGATTCCAAGGGAACGGATAGCTCCTGACACAATCGGAGCAGCCAGGCGTTCTCCGTAAGAGCAAATATAGTCAATTGACCTTGAAGTAAGCTCACCAAGATAGCAGATTCCAACCAGGGCTTTTTCGAGCTCGTCAATGCGGAGGTCAAGTGTTTGGATAACTTCTTTTGCGACTGTGGGGTCATCAATGGCATCCTTCACAGCCTCGTGGTGTTTGTTTGTAATTTCTGTTTTAAACTCTTTCACAAGGGCGACTTTGCCTTTTGTTGAGGCAAAGAGTGCATTTTCCAGAAGCTCGTCGGTTACTCCACCGAGTGCTGAGGTTACTACCACGATCTGGTTGCCTTCTTCACGGTACCTCTTCAGAAGCTGGGCAACATGACGGATTTTTTTTCCGTCCCCAACGGAAGTTCCTCCAAATTTCATTACAATTTTCATGATCGGATCACGTTTTGTCGTTAACTGATTATTCTCGCACCATTTACTTAAACTGTTGATAAGAGTTTTAGTTATCCTCACTAATTATTTGGATTGGAATTAATAATTCTCCAAAATTCCTGCAGGTTTGCAGATTGCTTTCAATAATATGTTTTTTGTAGAGAAAGCTATATGTCGGCTCTTTCGACACCTAATACATTTTATGCTGAGAACCTGTTCTGTATAGGATATAGATACTATATTATAACGTTTGTGTAAAATGGATTAGAAATTAATCTCCGGATCAGCAGAATAACCTGTTGTCAAATACCCGATAAATCTAAGTAATCGGGATCTGGTAGAAAATATTATATTTAATTCCCGAGATGAAAGACTAAGATAGTTGGAAAGAGATGAATCAATGAAATATGCTGTACTTATAGGAGACGGAATGGCTGATTACCCAATAGAAAAATTGGGTGGAAAGACCATTCTCCAGGCAGCCCAAACCCCTGCTATGGATTATATTGCAGCCCATGGAAAAATAGGGCTTGCAAAAACTATACCTGATGGGCTTCCCGCTGGAAGCGATGTCGCAAATATGTCTATTCTCGGGTACGATCCAGCAGTATACTACTCTGGTAGGGCTCCTCTGGAGGCTGCCAGTATGGGTGTCGCTCTTGCATCTGATGATGTGGCTTTCAGATGTAATCTTGTGACTATTGAGCATGGGAGAATAAAAGATTACAGTGCAGGGCACATCAGTAGCGAAGAAGCTAAGATTCTCGTCGAAACCCTTGATGCGGAACTCGGTAATGGAGAACTGAGCTTTTATCCAGGGATCAGCTACAGGCACCTTTTGGTCGCCAAAAATAATCTGGGGGCTGAAGCGGAGTGTACTCCCCCGCATGATATTACTGGAAAGAAAATTGAGGAATATCTGCCCGAAGGAAAAGAGGGAGATTTCTTTTCCGACCTGATCAAAAAATCTATGATCGTTCTTGAACTGCATCCAGTTAACCTGAAAAGAATTGAAGAGGGTAAGAATCCTGCAAATTCAATTTGGGTCTGGGGCCAGGGATATGCTCCGAAGTTTACGCCATTTCGAGAATTGTATGGAAAAACTGGAGCAGTTATTTCGGCAGTCGATCTTCTGAAAGGCATTGGAGTTTATGCAGGAATGGATGTAATTGAAGTTCAGGGAGCAACCGGTTATCTGGATACCAATTATGAAGGAAAAGCCAGTGCTGCAATCGAGGTCCTGAAAACCAGGGATCTTGTTTTTGTCCATGTGGAAGCTCCAGATGAAGCCGGACATGAAGGGAGTATTGACAAAAAGTTAAAAGCTGTCGAAGATTTCGATAGCCGAATTGTGTCTCCTATTCTTAAGCATGCTAAAGCTTCAGACGAGCCTTTTACAATTCTTGTACTGCCTGATCATCCAACCCCGATTTCCATAAAAACTCATGCTAGAGATCCGGTTCCTTTTGCAGTCTACAGAACTGATAAGGCGGACTCTGATAGTGCGGAGGCTTTCGATGAGGATTCGGCTAAAAAAGGTTCTCTTGGGCTTGTAAAAGCTTCGGATCTCATAGGAATACTTGTGAAGGCTAAATAACTGCTTTTTCTCGTTTTTCATTTGATGCTTTTATTTGTTTAGCATCCTGATTTCCAGAAAATCCTCTGTTCTGGATTTTCGGAAATTTTTCTTTTATCATTCTGGCTCTTTTTTGTACTAAGTTTGTGTGAAATTAATCAGGAAAACATATATATCCTTTCTCAATATATTCGGAATAGCACATAAAATCTGTGTTATCATTTTAACTCAGGGGGTATTTTTTGTATGAGATGGCCTATGAGAAGATCATTTTCGGGACCTGCACGCTGGGATCCTTTTGACGAAATAAGAAGGACACAAGAGCGCCTCAACCAGTTGTTTGAAGACTTTATGCCGATGGAAGAATGGGGTGGCGGAAAAGTATACACTCCTGCTATCGATATTAAGGAAGAAGACGACAAGCTTGTAGTCACTACCGACCTGCCTGGTATTAATAAAGAGGATGTTCAGATTAACCTTAAAGAAGACATTCTTGAGATCAGTGCAAAGACTGGGAAGGAAAAAGAGACTGAGGAAGAAGGATACCTGCGCCGGGAAAGAGCATATACACAATTTTACAGGGCGGTTCGCTTACCTGCGAGCGTTAAGGAAGATGGAAGCACTGCAAAAATGGAAAATGGTGTTCTGACAATAACGCTGCCGAAAATGCAACTGGGAGAACCGGCAAAGAAGATAGCTATTGAGTAAGTTTTTCCGAGAGAAAAGACAACATCAAATTTAATTTCAGACTGCGAAAGAAAATCGCAGCCTGTTTTTTGAACTTTTTCCTGCTGATTTTTCTGATATAGCACAAAGAGATTTTCCATGAATCTGATTTTCAATTTTCATGATCTGGTTCTATTATCTGTTCCGGATCTGCCCTTTTTATGATACTCGGAATCAGAACATGGTTCGACATGAATTGAAAAGTGACCATTACTGCCGCAGATTTCTTTTAGCTTGTTTTCTATCTGCGTTGATATTTCATGTGCGTCCACGATATTCAGATTCCTGTCAACCTCTATATGGACATCTGCAGCCATGGCATTCCCTATTTTTCGAGTTTTTAGCTCATGGAAGCCTAAAACACCATCAGTAGAATCCAGAACTCGTTCAATATTTCTGTACGTTTCCGAATCAAGCGAAGCCTCCAGAAGCTCATTGAGGTTTTTGTAAGAAATATCAAATGCCACTTTAAAAATAAAGAAACTCAATATTACTGCGGCTATTGGATCGAGTACTACCCACTTGCCTCCAAGAAGTATGGCACCTCCTATTCCGATCATGGTTCCTAAGGACGATAAAGCGTCCGAACGGTGGTGCCAGGCATTTGCAGTAAGTGCATCGCTCTTAAGCTTCCTGGCATATATTGTGGTATAACGATAGAGCCATTCTTTTGATACAATTGACAGAACTGCCGCAATAAGCGCAATCGAATTTGGGGCTGGTAGTGATTCTCCTTGGAAAAACGCGAAAACCTTCTGAAGCCCGCCCCATAAAATTCCAAATGCCACTACAGCAAGTGCAAGCCCGATAAATGCCGCAGACAGGGTCTCGATTTTTCCATGCCCGTAATTGTGTGTGCTGTCTCTGGGTTTCTTGGAGATCTTTAAACCTATTATTACTGCGATGTC
This sequence comes from Methanosarcina sp. A14, assembly GCF_001729375.1. NCBI lineage: Archaea > Methanobacteriati > Methanobacteriota > Methanomicrobia > Methanosarcinales > Methanosarcinaceae > Methanosarcina > Methanosarcina sp. A14. The sequence continues at coordinate 5,830 of NZ_LZPK01000265.1, forward strand.
AGTCATGAAGTCGGACAAAGAATGAACTGCGTCAGCAATCATTGCCGAACTATTTCCAACAATACCGGTCACAAATTTAAAACCTGTCAACAAAACGTTGACTGTCATCCCAACTTTTGTTACATGAGCTGCCTGGGAGTATCTGGCGTTTTCATTCTCTTCATAATTAAAAAGAGTTTCTCCGTTTGTATCTCCAGTACTTTCCATAATTTCTCATATTTTCTTAATTATCTTAATAGATTTGAGATATTATATTTCTACATTTATTATTATTCCATTAAACGAGAGCATAAAAATTAGCGATCAATAGATATAAGGTTATCTTCATTGATTAAGAAATTTATATAGCTTTATAAGTACACATTTTGGGATTAATCTAATTAGTATATCTACAATTAATTATAAAACTAGCAATATTTTTAAAATAAATTCTAGGGATTTCCATAAACATTAATATTTTTCACACAACTAACGTATGTAATTTTCTTTTCTCAGTTCCTCTATTAATCGACTTATTACCGACTTATAACCGACTTATAATCGACTTATAATCGACTTATTAATCTGGCTATCTACTTCCATACATCTTTTATCTCTTTCTTGCGGTGTTGAAAAATATATACAATTCAACCGTAGCGCGGAAGGTTATATTTTATTTCCTTAATTCTTTCTCCTTCTCCTTCCTCAGGAAATTCTTTACTTTTCAGGGCTGCAGTCTGTGCAACTTCAGGGTGCTGTTTAAGAAATTCTATTGAATAATCCGTAGTTTCACTTGCTGCTGCTTGAAAGGTATTATCTATTTCTTCTTTGCTAAACTGCCCATGATAAAGAAGAAGCTGAGTTACTTTTTGCCGGGTAGCTTGAGGTTCGTTCTCATAGTCCAGGGAGTAGTACAGCTTACTTACGATAACTCTTAAACTCCATATTCGGCTTCGTTTTTTGTTTTTTAACTCAAAAGGGACTTTATTCTTTATTTTCTCTATAATTTCGTTCAATTCATACTGGCTCGTGTTTAACACCTATATGAAATTTGGTTTTCAAGCAGATAAAGGATCTTAATAGTTCTTAACTCTGCTCGGGAGAAAAGTGCCGCAGTAAAATAGGACTGAAAATAAGGTCAATTGAAATATATAATATCTTAGGAGGATCGGTTAGTTTAAGATATATATTGAGAAAACAGGTAAATTTAGAAAATAATTAGTTGAGAAATGGTGTAAACTGGCAATTAAACTGAAAGTAATGTAAACTGAAGAAATAAGTCCTATCGAAAAAATAAGTGAAAGCGCGGCATCAGGAAATTATTCTCATCATCTTTTGCTCAGTTGGGGTAACTTTCATCATCGCCGCAAGATCCAGTATATCGGTGGTCTTATTTATGGTTACTGCCTTTACTGCTGCAAATTGTTGATTTAATGGATTATTTCTTTTATTTCCTGTATCCAACTGAACAATATTCAGTTGCTCTTATTAACTCAAAGTCTTCCGAGGAAAACACTTGAAATTCGAAGCCATAGCCGTTGAGAATATTCCCCTTATACATACTGGGGATAACCTGCCCTCGATCATTTGTAAGAATCTGGAACTTCAGGACAGGGACATTGTTATCGTTGCCTCGACTGTCGTTGCTAAAGCTGAAGGGGAGATCTTCAGGCTAGAGGACATTACCCCAGGGAAAATAGCACTTGAGATGGCATCCCGAAACGGAAAAGATGCGAGGTTTATCCAGGCTGTACTTTCCCGGAGCAGGGAGGTGCTTGTGGAAAAACCTTTTATGCTTGTGACAACTCTCGCAGGGCATACCTGCGTAAACGCAGGAGTAGATGAGTCAAATATTGAAGATGGATTTTTGCTCTATCCTCCTGTAAATCCGGATGCCAGTGCTTCAAGGCTCGGGCAGGAGCTCGAAAAGTTGAGCGGGAAAAAGTTAAGTGTTATTGTCACAGACACAAATGGGAGAGCTTTTAAAATAGGACAGACTGGTGCTGCCATAGGAATTTACAAGATAAAACCTGTAAAGCATTGGATTGGAGAAAAAGATCTCTTTGGAAAAGTCCTTGAGGTTACAGAGGAAGCAGTTGCCGATGAACTTGCAGGTGCCGCAAACCTTCTGATGGGCGAAGGGGCAGGTGGAACTCCCGTAGTTGTAATTCGTGGTTTTGATTACTACTGTGGAGAAAAGACCTTTATAAAGGAAATGTATCGTCCCGAAGAAATGGATGTTATTAAAAAAGGGCTTCGCTGCCTTCAAAAAAAGTTGAATAAAAAATTGAATTAAGGAAGTTAAAGCTTCAGATCTTAGATATTGGGCAAAGTAATATCTCGAACTTTGATTTTAACTCTAAGGCATGAAGTCTCCTTCCTCGATAATTTCCGGCAAAAGCCGGAAAATGGCAGGTGGGAGATGAAAGCTGTCAACATCAACTATTTTTTAATAAATCTTATCTATTTTTTTAAAGACTATTACTCTTACAACGAATTTTAATCCATGAAGTAAAACCTGCTAATGAATAGTTGAAATAAGCTAATTCTCAAGCTTTGCTGGCATGCTTAGTAAGCGTGAGATCCAAATTTACCAGGTTTTTCAGAGAAAAAACTGGATTTCCCAGATTCAAGTCCAAGAAAAAGCCTGTTCAATCCGGTTGAAAGTCCTGCAAAAAAGAGTACGTTAAAACGTAAAAGGATCTATAAATCGAGAGAAAGTAAAGCTGCAACTTTCAAAACTCCCTGAAAAAATCAGCAATCAGAAGAATGATTCCCAGCACAACCTCTCTTCTAAACTTATTAGTGAGAACCAAGCTATTGCTCTGGAAACTCTGATGTTAAAGGGATGCAAAAAAATAATTGTTTAGCTCAGTCTATAAGTGATTCTGCATGGAGCAGTTTTGTTACAAAGTTAGACTACAAAGCAGAATGGTTCGGTAAACCTATCCTGAGAATCGGGTAGTTTGAACTCTCTTCTAAACTTTATAGTGTTTGCGGGTATTATAATTCAGATTTGGCATTGAAGGATAGAAAATGGATTTGCTCTGATTGCAACACAAAATATTATAGGGACATTAATGCTGCATCAATTTCAAAAAATTCTCACTTCAAGATCAAAATCTTATAGTTATTTGACACTCTTATAGTTATCTGGTACCTGCGGAACGCGGGGAAGGACTTGGGGGCTTGTTTTCAAAAGAGAAAGGAATAAATCAGGAAGTTCCTCCCTGGAACCTGAGCCAAAAAGTGAAGAATTAAGGGAGAAGTAGTTTATATTCTGTAAGTTCAGTTTCCGCTTGAAGTCTCGCTTTTTAACTCAAAAGGTATATATTCCACTTCCACACCCGCGTCCCTGAAAAACTCAAGTGAATCATTATCTGGATAGAAAGTTGCGTATACCACTCTTTTGATATTCGCGTTTATAAGCATTTTCGCGCAAAGGATACAGGGCTGGTGTGTACAGTAAATGGTTGCTCCTGCTATGCTTACGCCATGAATTGCGGCCTGGATAATTGCATTCTGTTCTGCGTGCACTGCCCTGCACTTTTCCTGTCTTGTACCTGAAGGAATCTTTTCCAGATCCCTGATACATCCGATTTCAAGACAGTGTTCCATGCCGCTAGGTGCTCCATTATATCCGGTTGAGAGAATGCGTTTATCCTTAACGATCACAGCTCCTACGTTCTTTCGAAGGCAGGTAGCCCGTTTGCCTACCACGAAGGCGATTTCGAGGAAATACTCATCAAGTGAAGGTCTTTCTGTCATTATTTTTAATGAACAGTAACTGGTATATATAGCTGTGACGTTAAAGCCTGTACCATTTTTAAGAGTTAATTTTAAGTGGAATAAATTAACGGTATATAGAGAAGAATTGCTAGGGGAAGAATTAATATAATCTGTGAGAATACAGAGTTAAAACAAATTAACTTATTTATAACACTAATTTGTTTCTAATATACTTGTTTATAATCTACACTTATTTACAATATTAAAACATCCAGAACGTTATCCCCCATCACCTGAACCCGAGTAGCAGAGTAAATTCAATATTCTCAATAAACCTGATTATAAACTTCGTGTTCTGAATTATACATCAGGATTATATATCTGGATGTAATGAGCTGTTCGGATAGGTTCAATAAAATAAATAGATACACGCATCCGGAGTATTAAATTATGGCAACAGGTTTGGCCGAAATTTTAGATAACTTCGTGAAAAATCACGACAACCGCCAGTTGCTGGCCCTCCCCCTTGCGATACTCGCAGTTTCTTTGGTAATACTGCTAGTTTCTCTTGTGAGTAGCGGATCGCCGGTAAAACTGGGAATGGATTTCCAGGGCGGCACTCAGATTTCGATAGAAACGACTGATTCCCCTGCTGTACTTGAAAAAACGTATTCGTCTTACCCCATCACTAATGTCCGGCAGACCGGAAGCAGGGTTATCATGCAGTTTGGAATCATGGATGATGAGCAGCAGCGTCAGCTTGAAACGGATATTACGAGTCACAACTATTCCAATGTGCAGATTCAGCAAGTTGGGCCGATTTACGGCAAGACTCTGCAGGTACAGGCTCTGGAGGCCCTAGTTATTTCCTTTATAGGAATGGGAATTGTGGTATTCCTGCTCTTCAGGACCTTTGTTCCTTCCCTTGCAGTGATACTTTCTGCATTTTCAGATATCGTCATTGCAGCTGCTTTCATGAGGGTTGCAGGGATTGAACTTTCCCTGGGAACACTTGCGGCTCTGCTTATGCTTATCGGTTATTCTGTAGACAGTGATATCCTGCTCACAAACAGAGTACTTAAACGCCGGGGCATAGTAGAAGAGAAAGTTTCCAAGGCTATGCATACAGGTATCACCATGACTACTACAACCCTTGCAGCGCTTGCATCCATGTACATAGTCTCGACTTTCTCCTATGTGGTCATTCCTTCATTCACACAGATTTCTCTGCTTTCGCAGATCTCAATTGTGCTGATTGCGGGACTTATTGCAGACATGATGAATACCTGGCTCCTGAATACGGGAATCTTACGATGGTATGCGATGAAACCCGAATTCAGAGGGAGGTATAACAGATGAGCGACAAAAAAAGCCTTCTTAAAAATCCAAGAGTCATTATCTTTATTATAATCCTTCTTGGCTCTATAGTGGCCATTCACCCAGGCTATACACCCGGAAAAGGGACAACTTCCAATCTTAATTTTGGACTTGATCTGGAAGGTGGGTCCTGGCTCCAGATACAACTGGAAGGAGCACTTGTCCAGGTAGATGTAGATTCCGGAAAATTAGTTAGCGGAATTGTAGAGCCTATAATTGGAGCCCCTGTCGAGATCACGAAAAATGACCTTGATGTCGGCGGCTCTGCCAATAAATCTGTCACCTTTACAACATCTGGGACTGTCAGTGCATCTCAGCTTGAGTATCTTGGCACGGTAAGCGTGGACAAGCTGAGTGGAAGCACAACTCAGGTAACTATCTCTGATACCAGTAAGGAGAGTCTCATCCAGTCTTACCTATCAAAAGCCCTTGATGCAGAAGTACTTGCCAAGAGTACTGAGGACGGAACTGTCTACGAAATCAGGACTGCAGTCACCGAACAAAAGCTTGAGTCTCTGCTGGAAAAGGTTGGAGGTTCGATCCACAAGAACGAAGATGGGACTTCAACTTACGAAGAAGGAGTAAGCACCGATACCAGAGACCTGACAAAGGAGATCCTCAGTGATAAGCTGAACTCTCTGGGTATCAAAGATATTCCTGTAAGAACCGTAGGGGACAAATACATCCTTATTGATTTTGCAGGCATTGACCTGGCAACTGCCAAGGAAATAGCTGAAAAACCTGGAAAGTTTGAGATCCGGATTCAGACAACTGGAAATGAAACCGAACATGTCCTTTACGGCGATTCAATTGTAAGTGTGGGAGTTCCAAGCTTCCATGATGAACAGTGGCATACTCCTTTCACCCTGGATGATGATGGGGCTCGGACACTCCAGAAAGTTGCACTCGAAACCGGAGCAATTGATGATCCGGATTCCCATTACTTGAAGATGTACCTTGATGGAGTTGAAATCTATGGAGCTCCTTTGAGTCAGTCTGCAGCTGAAAAACTGCGAGATGCCCCTATATATTCCTGGGAAGCTTCCACGGGTACAGATGATGCTGCAAAAACCGAAGCTAAAGCACTTCAGGTTCACCTTCGAGCAGGGGCTCTTCCTGTCAATGTAGAACTTGTAGGTTCTGGACATGTGGATGCAGGTCTCGGAGCGCAGTTCAAAAGTGCAGCTCTGATTATCGGTTTGATTTCCCTTATTGGGGTGGCAGCCGTGGTTTACTTCAAGTACAGAAGGTCTGAAATCCTGATACCTATGGTCGGAACTTCTACCAGTGAAGTTATCATGATCCTCGGAGTTGCAGCACTGATAGGATGGCAGCTTGACCTGGCGTCAATTGCAGGTGTTATAGCTTCCATAGGTACTGGGATTGACCACCTTGTGATCATCACAGACGAGGTGCTTGCTGAAGGCAAACTCCCTCCAACGAGGGTCTTTAAGTCCAGGATAACAAAGGCTTTTACAATCATTTTAGGGGCAGCCACTGCAAACATAATTGCCCTGTCCCCTCTGGTCGTAATGGGCTTTGGTACTTTGAAGGGCTTTGCAATTACTACCATCATTGGTGTCTTAATTGGTGTGATTATCGCAAGGCCGGTTTATGGTATAGTAATCAAGGAATTTCTGCACGTAGATGAAAACGGAACCGCAAGTATAACTGAGTAAGTATTGAGCGAAAAGTAAAGTTCTTTGAGGTTGATTGGTATCTAGGAGTCAAAAATTAAGGTGGAATGTATGCAGGATCTCTGGACTTTAAAATACAGGGCAGGTACTCTGAAGGAAATGCTTGGAAACGAGCATGCTGTAGCCACGCTTTCCGAACTTGCCCAGTCCGGGATCCTTCCCCATCTTATTTTCTACGGCCCTGAAAATTCCGGAAAAACGACAGCAGCTCTTGCTCTTGCCAGACAGCTCTATGGACGTACCTGGAAAAACAATTTTGCATACTTCAATGCTTCTGATTTTTTTGACCAGGGAAAGCGCTATCTCGTCCGAGACAAGCGTTTCGTGCGTTTTCTGGGCACCGATGACCCAAAGAAAATCTATAAAAGTGTAATCGATATTTTCAAGGAAATTATCAATGAATATGCTGGAATGGCTTCGCTTGATGCCGATTACAAGTTAATCTACATTGACAATGCTGAGTCCCTTAATTCTGACGCACAGCATGCTCTAAGGCGAATTATGGAAAAGTACAGTGCAACATGCAGGTTTATTCTTTCCACTACCAAACCTTCTAAACTTATTGCTCCGCTTCGCTCAAGAGGCCTTCAAATTTTTTTCACATATGTTCCGGATTCGGTTCTGAGAACCCATCTTGAGAAAATCGGCCGTGCTGAAAAGTTGCAGCTTTCGGAAGGCGCATTTGATGCAATCCTTTATTCTGCGAAGGGAAATGTTGCAAAGGCAGTTCAGACTCTACAGCTTGCTTCTTTAGTTGCACACGATTCGGTCATTACTGAAGAAATGGTGTATGAGGTTACTCTGGGCAGGGATGAAAATATTGACAATTTACTTTCTGCGGCTCTTGCTGGAGATTTTTCCAGAGGACGGAAGCTCCTTGATGAGATGATAGTTGAGAAAGGGCTTTTAGGAGTCGAGATTCTTGAAGGGCTTTCCGAAGCTCTCGCAGATTCGGGAGAAACGGATACAGACATTGCTCGGATTATTGTGAAAATTTCCGAAGTCGATGCTCATCTTAAGGATGCTGCCAATGAGAGAATTCAGCTTGAGAAACTGATCTCTTCTCTTTCCTAATTTTTAGAGTCGTTTTCCTTCTGTCTTCTTTCGCTTCCTTTTTACTGCCTTTTTACTGCCTTCTTTTTATTTCTTATATGTCTGTGAGAGCCTGTGAAAATGGGATCACACACGTATAATTTGTATAAGTAATTGAGTTGTTTATATAAACAATACAAATAACTACAAAGATCAAATTGCATATTTTAGTATGTATTCGATCTTAACTTTAAGGGTGGTCTAACGAATAAGAATATCTGGAAACTAATGTTTATTCTTCTTTGGATTGTAGCTTTAGTTGTATCTTGGCAATTAAAGGGTTTTGAAGCAAATGCAAAAATGGGTTTTTCTGAAGTAACCTATTGGATGGGATTTTTTTTAGGAAATCTTGCAGGAATGGTTTCGATTAAATTACAAGATGCATATAAAAATTAAAATCGGCAAATATTGGTATTTTTTACGGTATCTCCGAATGGCATATGGCTTTTGCATTCGACAAGCTAATCAGATAAAAAATAATAGTGTTATTTCCAAATTTTGTGGGTTCCGATTCTGTTTTTATCTCTACTTCCCTTCCCTCTTTTTAAAATACTATATATATGCTTCTCTCTAGAGTTATTCAATAATAAAAAACTATTTATATTTTAACCATTAAATCAAAATTATCATAGTAAATTATATATACAATTAGCTTTTATTTTTTATTGTAGATAGGCCAGAATCTCAAGCTTCTAAGGAGTTAAGGGGCTCCGTTACATTTTTTAAACGAGATATGAACCTTGGAGTTCAGGACATCCAGAGTGATGTGCTGTACTTCCTGAAGATGGTTCAGAGCCTGGAATTCCTTGGGTGTATGCCAGATCGGGCCTTTTCGAAAATCCACAAATAAATCCACAAATAAATCCCTCCATTACTCCCTGAAGAACTCCCTCTTTTCAGGGAGATCATGCTCATATGGTAGAATATAATCCTTAAGTACTCTTGAAAACCTTAAGTACTCTTGAAATAGATAATATTCTGCCTTAATTTTAAAAAAAGATTGTCTGCCTGAATTGTTCCTTCAGGCAGTTAGTCTATTAAGTACTCTTTTTTCAGTATTTATAGTGCTTTACTGAGTGATATAAAATCACAACAAAGAAAGCAACTATCACCAGCAAGAGGCTGAAGAAACCAACAGGGTCCCAGACAAAGCCTATCCCAGATCCTCCTTCTTCCCAGGAAACGAGTACTGCTCCCTGGAGTTCTGTAGGAATTACCACACAGGCAAAGGCAAGCACGAAGATAAATAAGATGTCAAAGACTTCTGCAATAATGCTCTTTTCTGCCATACTCCTGTCTCCTCAATCATAATATTTGAACTCGAACATGTGGGTTTTGATTGATTCTCTTACCTTCAGGCACCCTATAGTCTCGATCAAAACGATCAGTCCTATGAAGATTACGTAGAGGTAGAAGAAACCTGAAGCAATCTCCCATGTCTCGGAGAGAATCTTGTATGCTATAAATCCTTCCACGCATATGAGCAAAGCAAGCATGCCTACAACGAGAGCCGTGTCTCCGGTAAGTTTGCTGTGATATTTGCTTTCCAGTGCCTGATCATTCGTCTCCAATGCCAGTTGCCTCCTTCTTGATCTTTCTATTTCCCGAGCCTTTGGGTAAGGGCCAGCCCATTTCAGCCCAGTTATTTTCAATGTTTGATTTCTTGTGTTTGTGGCTGAAATAGAAGTACGCAATACCGTAGAATACAAAGGCGAAGATCAGGTTGTACTTGTAGCCCCAGAACAGCGTTGAAAGAATCGTAATTGCAATTGCAATCGCAAAGTAGGCAATATATGGCTGAAGAGGGCCCACAAAAGGTCTGACTTTACTTGTGGTCTCCGGGAAGAGTTTCCTGAAGCGTATCAGGGAGAAAGGAATCAACACGTAGCAGAGCAGCCCCGAAACAATTGAGAAGGTAATTACCTGGTCAAGATAGCCACTGAATGCAAAGCCGATTGCAACCGGCACCGTGAAGATTACTGCTCTGTATGGAGTGTTATACTTCGGATGCACTGCTGAGAACCGGATGACACGTAATTGTCTCTTGAGAGAGCAAACCAGGAGCGTGAAGAGTCACAAACGCAGCCGTTTGCACTGGCAACACATGTCAGAAATGTTCCAAGCCCTAGCAGGGCAACAAAGATAA
>NZ_LZPK01000266.1:0-2425 GCF_001729375.1 Methanosarcina sp. A14
ATCCTGGTTTGAAAGTGCTATGAAAATTAGAAGAGTGGCAGTGACAGAATACTTAAGGAATCCCCAATACACGTTAAATTAATTCAAATATTTGAAAGTTTGGAAAAAACAATATGCTAGGAGCCAACTGCGTAACTCCTATATTTATAAGATATATAAACTATGATAAAGTAAATATTTTATGAAAATTAACAAATTGTGTTCAATACCTTAGATTAATATCGAGCTGATCCCAAAACTCAAAATTGCTTATCTGAATCATGTATTTCGAATAATCAATCAAGTTTCTGATCATGAAAACAATCCTGAAAATTCTTGATGATTAAGGACTAAATGGCTTTTGGGATAGGCTCATCTTTTGTTTTTATTTCATTTTACTTTATATATGGCATTGACAACGGTCGGTACAAAGCACAAAACAATAATAAAACGATATCTATGTCACCGGCACAAAACGCAAAACAATAATAAAACGATATCTATGTCATCTAATGAAAGCACTATTCGCGACTCAAATTTTGAGTTATTAAGGATTGTTTTAATCTCAATGATCATATGTCTCCATTATTTTAAGTATGGAGAGGCACTTCATGTACTAACACCTTCGGATTCAAATTATTATTTTACTTATGGATTGGAAAGCCTATTTATCATTGCAGTAGATTGTTTTATACTTATAACTGGATACTATCAAATTAATGGAAAATTTAAATTAAAAAAAATCATTGATCTCTGGGCTCAGGTTATTTTTTATTCGGTAACGATTTCATCAATATTTTGGTTTACTGGGATTGAGCCTCTGACCGTACCCACAATGTTACAAGCATTTTTACCAGTTATTACTGGGACATACTGGTTTGTGACAATATACATCGTTCTGTATCTCTTTTCTCCATTTTTAAACACGGCACTTCAAAATATGAAAAAAGAATATCATAAAAAATTAATTTTAGTTTCCGCAGTTTTTTTTGTAATCTTGCCGTCAATTAATTTCACTTATTTTACTGATACAGGATACAGTGTATATAATTTCGTTTTTCTTTATTGTGTAGGCGCATATATCAGAAAGTATGATCTTCCAGTCAAGAATCGAACCTATTTCTTATTAGGATATCTTATGTGTAGTCTTTTAGTATTCTTTGGAGCCATGCTTCTTAATACACTTCCTGAAACTCCCGAGTACTTCTTTGCCGACCCATGGAACTACAATTTTATTTTTGTAGAATTAGGAGCAATTTGTTTTTTTATGGTGTTCAAAAGTATCAAAATACAATCCACAACAATAAATTTTATGGCAACATCTGTTTTTGGTATATATCTAATCTCAAATCATCCATTTGTACTAGATGTGTTGTATTCCAAGATCTTGCATTGCGCTGATTATTCTTACAGTCCTCTTTTTGTTCGTCATATGCTATTTTCGGGAATTGGCGTTTTAATTTCGTGTTTGATTATTGATTTCTTCAGACAGAAGTTGTTTACACTACTACATGGATTTATCCCAAAATCAGTTATTTTCTCACTCAGTAAGGTTTTTGGGAAGATTTTTCAAGATTAATAACTTGATTGATTATCTCAAATCCGAGGTCTAAATAAACAATTTTGAGTTTCAGGATATATTCCATAAACGAATATTCAGAAGTCTAAATAAACAATTTTGAGTTTCAGGATATATTTCATAAAAGAATATTCAGAAGAGCCTATTCCATAACTCAAAATTGCTTCTCCAAATCTCGGATCAAGAATGGTCAATGAGTTTCAGATCACGGAAAATAGTTCTGAAACTTTTATCTATTTTGAGGAATGATAAATCCTAATTTATTAAAATATTTGATAAATGTTGGAGAAATTGACGCAATTTATCACGATTTCTCACTTAACCGAAGACGCATGAAAGAATGTCATGTTCTTTTTCTGTAAAATCACAACTTTAAAGAGTTATATGGCAGAAAACACCATCTCAGAAGATTAATTTCCTCACGTACACAACGATTTGATTTCGAATTTACAGCAAATTTGAGACACTGCCGGAAAATAATCAGTAATTCGGATATACTGTTTGAAGTCAAGTTTTTGTGCCTATGTACATCCTGGTTCTTTCGATGCGAAGATTTTTATTTCTTCCTTATTTATATTTCTATTAATATTATATTCTATTACTAATGACTGTTATGTTGCATATGTTTGAAATTGATTTTGTTGGCAATTGGCAAAGTTGAAACAGATTTTGGGAGTGAATAAATGGGTATAAAAAAGACATTGGCTATTTTGCTGGTAGCCTGTTTTATAGTATCAGTGACAGTTGCGGCGGTAAGCGCAAATCAGCAAGAATACAACAGGGGCTACAAAGACGGCTGCAGAGATGGCTATAAAGATGGATTTAGAGAAGGTAAAGCCGATAGCAAGAAGCCCTACAGTGCATTTA
>NZ_LZPK01000267.1:0-9669 GCF_001729375.1 Methanosarcina sp. A14
TGAAGACAATGACTCTGCAGTTGACAATGTTACAGTTGAAGACAACGACTCTGCGGATGAAAACAATACATAAATCGTCTAATTTAGTAGTGTAAAAAGGAATTATCCAAGTAGCCTTTCTAATAGGCTACAATTTTAGTTTTTTAAAAACGGTTTGATATAAATCGACTGTGATTTTATATCTCTTCACATCGAAAATTTCCCAGAAATTTTTCTCAATACCGTAATCTTCAATAATACCGTAATCTTCAATAATACCGTAATCTGCAATTTTTTTACTGCTGCTATCAGAGACTACATTAACATATATTTAACAATCTTATCTTATAAATATAGCTTCAAGTTCACTGAAGTTAATCTGAAGATTCTTTCGTTTCTTGTTTTATCCTGATTATGGGAGATTCACAGTAAGTCCTCGAAACCTGTAACATCGGGGAAGTCTCTAGAAACACTTTTAACTGATTGATACTCTAATATGCTATATCTTTTCTTGGATCGAACACGTAAAACTCTAAAAAGCTTCAGTCTGAAAAAAAAAAGTAACGATATTCGTAAATAAAGCATTTTCAAAAATAATAACTTCTTAACAGCAGTTTCTTAACAGCAGCATTACCCTATTTTCATAGTTTTTATGTAATAGTTCTCTTAATTACCTCTATCTTTATTGAGGCTAAAAAATGACAGAAACCCTGAAAGCTTATCTTGATCTTATACGTGCTCATTTTCTTCCTGCCTGGCCTCTGGTTTCCTGCTCTGGGCTTGTGCTTGCTTTTGAAAATTATGGTGGCTTTTCTTGGGCGTTGACTATTAAGGTGGCTCTAATAGGCCTGCTCGGGTTTGAAGCCGGTTTTATACTTAATGATTATGTGGACAGGAACAGAGATAGACTTGATGTAGAGAACACGCTTACAAGGTACTGGAGGCCTTTTAAAGAAAGACCCATCCCATCAGGAAAAATTTCTTCAAGAAGTGCCTTCTCGTTGTTTATCCTGCTTGTAGTAGTCATTTCAGCCTTGATTTTTACACTTCCTTATCCAAACTCTTTATACGTGTTTGCAGTTATGCTGTACTCTTATAGCATTGAGGCTTTTTACCAGGTAAAAAAGAGAACTCAGAACTATCCAATTGCACAGCTTTTGGGCAGGACGGATTTTACGCTTTTTCCGGCGGCAGGCTATCTCTGCTACGGGCATCCAGATATGACCATGTTGCTCTACATGTTTTTTTTCTATCCCTGGACAATGGCTCATCTGGGATTGAATGACTTTATAGACCTGAAAAACGATCACGCAAGAGGCATGAAGTCAATAGCCGTACTCTACGGTGAAAAAGGGACAATGTACTGGATTACAGGTTTTACGGTCCTGCATTTCCTTGCAGCTATTTTCTTTCTCCGGGAGCTTGGAGAGATAGCCCTTTATGGTTTTCTTGCAGGTTTTGTGCTCCTTGCAGGGGCAAACATTTACCTGTGGAAAGAAAAAAATCTGGATGCCGGAATGAAGATACTGCCTTTTTATCACGGGGTTCTGATAATCTACGCAGTGTCAATTATTCTTGACTTTATATACTGAGATGGGCTTTTTTTTTCATTCTGGTTCTTTCTTACCTTTTCTGCCTTTTTTTGGCTTATTCTCTGATCCTTTATCCAGCTCTTTTTGGGTTTTAATTAATTCTTAATTTTCTTTCTGCAAAGCCTCAGAGTATGGCAGCGCAGGCTCCCTCCTCCTGCAAGCAGTGCATCCGGGTGAAAAGAAATAATCTCAATACCTTCATTTTCAAGGTCTTTCCTGGTTTTCTGATCAAATGAGGTATCGTAGTGAAAAATAGTTCCACTCTCTAGAGGAACAAATGAACAGGCCAGACGACTTTGCTCGGAGTCCGAAACAGAAATGATTTCCATTCCTTTCTCGCGCATGAAAGCTTTAAAATCAATTTTTTCTCTAGAATCTTCCGTAAACAGGCAGCTTTCCTCAAATGCAGGTAGATAAGCAAGGGCAAGGTTTTCCCTTATCCTGTTGAAGACAGTATCAGGGTGCATGTACCTCCTGGCTTTTGGAACACGGACGTAAATAACTTCACTGAACTCTTTGAGAATGTTTGAAACAAATTCTCTTATAAATGGGTAAGTGTGTCTTTCCGTATCAGCTACAAAGACTGTTTCTTTTGAGAGTAGGAGGCAGCCTTCGAAAAACCCTTTTCCTCCATTGAATTCGCTGAGAATAGGAATTCCCAGATTATTCAGAGCTTCCTTTACGACAACCTCTTCCTTTTCCCTGGCAGGCGGACGCATTCTTGAGAGAATAGCCCCTTTTTCGGAGATAACTGCGGTATCATGTAAAAAAGTTAGATTTGGCATCTTCTTCATTAGACCTGTGTTTTCGTCCACATACTCTTCAAGTTCATAGACTCTGACCCCGTTTGATTCCAGCAACTCCTGATAGTCTCTATGCTCTTTAATATACCCTGAAATTTCAGGAACCTTATCATATAGCCAGTGTTTATAATTCGATTCATTGAGTAGAGAAAGTTCTTCTCCAGGTGTATGCATCAATACGCTTTTCAGCCTTCCAAATTCTTCACACCCGTAATCGATGCCTGATCTTGCTTTTTCGCCTTTACCAAGTCCATTTATCCTGCAACCCATACCCTGAACCTACCTTTTGATTCGTGTCATCTTCATATACGGTTTTTTGCAAGGATTATGACATTTGTCCGGTTTTCACTCAGGAAAGCCTTGAGGATCTCAAATCCGCAAATTTCCAGAAGAGCCGTAATCTGGTCATATGTATATTTATATGTAAAACCCATACGGATGATGTCTCCTTCCCTTAAGCCTATGGTTTCTGTCCCGATTTTGAGTTCGGTATCCTTCAGGATATACAGACTCTTCCTTGTCCTGTATACTCCCCCTATCCTTGAATTTACATGCGCAAGCAAGAGTTCAAAATCGAAATCTTCAGGAGCCATTCCGTACTGAAGCAGTGGATACATATTGAAGAGGGCATTCTCTCTTGAGGCATATGTGCCCAGTACGGACTTCCTTACAGATTGTGCCTCTGTGCCTTCAGTAGGTAGCAGGTTGGCATCGAAGAAAAAAAGGTCCCCCCGCTCAAGGTTTTCATGGACAAGCTGAAGAATGAACTCTGGCTCGTAATTGCAAAAGGTATTTCCTAAAATGCAGAAAAGAATCGGGAGACGCCAGTTTTCTTTAAGAGTGGCCATATCCTCTATGAAACCAACTATTCCCTTCTTTTCAACAGGCAGGTTATCGACCTTTTCAAGAGCGATATCTACAAATTCACTGTTTATATCGATGGGGTAATAGCGTATCGACACTTTTTCTGAGGAAGGGTTTTCAGCTAGATTCTTTCTTACTAGTGCTTCAAGAAAAATTCTTTCCTTCTCTCCGTTTCCCACACCCACGCTTACGAGACTCATGCCTGTCGGAATAAATCTTACGATTGAGTCCAGATTTTTTTCCATAAGGATTTTGAGTTGCCTGGCTACAGGAAACGTCTTAGCCCCATCAAGTTTCAGCCAGTTTTTTGCTCCTCCAGTGCCCATATATAGAAAGTAATCAGGCAGTTCATGGTTTTTCAGGCATTGACAAAGTCTGCCTTCTATGTCCTCCTTGCTGGTAATGACTATCTTTTCCTTATTTCCCAAAACCTGTCCAAACTCCACTCTTTCTGTACTGTTCAATTTCTCACCTTCTCCTCAAATTATTCAACAGTACATATCTTTATTTATTTCTTTTAATTTATTTATTGCCTGAGTTTTGCTTTTACCATTTTTTTACCATTCAATTGCCATTCTTTTTCTATTCAATTACCAATCTGCCATTTACTTGAAACACTGCTGGCATTCCATCCTGAGGGCTTTAAGAGGGTCGATGCCATGTTTTACTCCTACGCTGTAAGCATACCCCCGGCAGCCTATGCACTCTTCATTATGTTCACAGTTCCTGCACCTTCCCTCGAGCATTTTATCGATGTTTCGGACATATTTGAAAAGATTAGAATCATAAATTTCCCGAAGGCTCATTTTATTTACATTGTAGGGATATTCCCCGTCAACTCTAAGCGCAGGATGTTCGTCCAGCTTTGTAGGCGCACAGGGCCGGATATTTCCTTCTATATTGATATACAGGCTGTAAAGGTGCTGAAGGCAGCCACTAGCAGTAATCGGTGTGTAAGGCAGCCAGTCATAACCATAATATTTCCGGTCGATTTCCAGCAGTTTTAATTTATATTCCTTTATCTCGTCAGCCGTGAGTAGCTTATCCTCAAGTTCGTCATTTGCCCTGCCTGTAGGTGTTAGAATTTCCATATTGGGAAAAATATTGTTTTGCCTGCAGAAATGCCAGATCTCCTCAATTTCTTCCAGATTCATTTTGTTACTGACGAAAGAAACTCCCATACGGAGTTCTCCAGATTCCGCAGGTTTTGAAAAGCCTACTTTGAGAAGATTCCGAAGCCCATTCCTAATATCTTCGGAGGCTCCTGCTCTTCCTGCGAGGTAGTCCTGAACTTCAGGCTTAAGGGAATCTAACTTTCCCATTACTGAGGCGTTGTGTTTGTACAGGAACCCTGCAAGCTCTTCTGTCATCAAAACCGTATTCGAAAAAATCACCGGGATTATTCCCAGGGAATCAATATAAGCTATTAAATCCCTGAAACTCGGGTATAGGGTCGGCTCTCCTCCCCCAATTACAACCACAGACCTGATCCCGAGTTCTTTTGCCTCCTAAATAATACGCTTGAGATTATTAAAATCGGCTATTTTTGCCGAGTCCTCACCACTCTGTGCATAGCAGTAGCGACAGCGGAGATTGCAGGATTTGTTTGTTTCAAGGCGTATGGCTAAAAGCCTGTTTGAGTTCCGTGCCTTATGGGCTTCCTGTGGTCCGTACATGTACCCTTTCAGTAGCGGAGGTGGTGAAAACAAGCTTAACGTATCAAGATTCTTTAGGTCTTCCTCCCACATGTTAAAATATATATTTAACGTTCCTTATCAAATTACAAGAAACTAAGTGTTTTTTTGATTCTAATCTTCTAATTTTTAAAAAGTAATTTGTTGTCAGTAATTTGTGTATTCCGGTTACTTCGGTTCTTTTTGTAGTTAATTCATACAGTGCGACAAATGCGTGATAAATTCATGATTATTCTTCTTGTTAAATTTAGTAAGGTTTAATTATCACTCTCACATATCTATTTTCAATCATTAGGGGAGAATGACTGACAATGAACAGAAAGGTAACAATTTTTGGAGGAGTTGTATTATTTATTCTTTTTTTGCTTGTGCTGGGCTCAATCTATCTGGAAAATAGAAACGAGAAAATGTATAATGACAGTCTTATGAGTAATTATGAATACGATATAATTATAGAAAGCAACAGCACTCTGCAAAATGTAACCTTATATTTGCCTGTTCCTGTTTTTGAGAATGAATCCGATGTAGGACTGGAAATGGTGAATGGTGATTATTATAATAAGCCTTCAAATTGGAATCTTAGCCTTGAGGATACTGAGCATGGACTAATGTTCAAAATAGAAGCTGCCGAAATTAAACCGGTTTATCATTCCTTTCCTGTAGCTGTACCCGAACCTGAACCTGGGACCGAGAATATGGAAGATGAAGTTCAGGAAGAAGAACAAATAGTGGAGTCCAATGAATACTCAGAAGAAACCCCAGTTTTGACTTCATTTGATTTCGGGACCAATATAAGGGCTGACCATATGATTAATACCAGATTCCCTGTTGGTAATGAGTCAGTGCTCCTGCCTAAATATAATCTTCAAGAATCCGAAGAAGGCTCGGAAATTCCTCTACCTGAACATATCAACCCCGAATATTTTGATTATGAGAGCCTGGTATATGCACATTATGATGCGTCTCCTGATGCCGAGGTTCAGATTTTTGTTCAGATGGATGGCCGAAACGAATGGTGGATTTATGGATGGCAATCTAATGGTTACAGTGATAGGATTTCTATCCGACTTTCAGGCCCTCAGGAAGGCTGGGTAAAGGCGGAAGGAAAACTTATTACAGGAGATGGAGTTTACAGAGAATAATTCTAGAGAATAACTACTGAGAATAATTCTCCTTTTCTACTTTTTGGAAATATGTTTCCTGCTACAAAGTTCTTTTTATGTTCTTTTTTCTTAAGTTTATTATAGTTCTCAACCCTATCTTATTCCGGGATGTTCGAAGAAATCAAGGTTAAAAAAGCTCTGAATCGGATAAATAAATCCAGCAGGATTAATCTCCCATTTCATTGGGATTTGAATATTTATAGGGGCTGTGAACACGGTTGTAATTACTGTTATGCAATGTATTCTCATAGTTATCTGGAAGAAAAGAAAAAGTTTGTCTGTGCAGAACCAGGATTCGGGAAAGAGAGCTGTTATTCTGTAGTGGGTAAAAAATGTGCTTTTTTTCAAAAAATTTACGTAAAAACGAATGTTGCAGAAGCTCTTGAAAAGCAGCTTGCAGCACGAAGCTGGAAAAAGGAAGTAATTAATATAGGCGGGGTCTGCGATAGTTATCAGCCTGTAGAAGCAAATTACAGGTTGATGCGCGAGGTTCTGACGCTGATGATTAAATACCAAAATCCGGTCACTATATCTACAAAATCGGACCTTATCCTCAGAGACTATGACCTTATTTCAGAACTTGCTGAGCTAACACCTGTAAATATCGCAGTTACGGTTACGACGGTGGATGAAAAATTAAGTGCCCTACTGGAGCCCCTTGCTTCTTCACCTAAAAAGCGGTTTTCAGTCCTGCAGGCTTTTAAAAACACATCTGCTATTACTGGAATCCATATGATGCCAATTCTTCCTTTTCTTACCGACAACCATCAGAATCTCGAGCAAATTATCTCTCTTGCAACCGAATGTGGTGTGGATTACGCTCTGCCTGGAGTTCTTAACCTCAGGGGCGAAACCAGAAAGCATTTCTTCGGTTTCCTTGAACTTAACTTTCCAGAACTTGCGGGTCCTTACCGCAAATTGTATGCAAAAGGAGGAGCTGATATAGCCTATAAGGCTAAACTTTATGGAATGCTCAGCTCTCTTATGGAAAGATATCATTTGTCTGGAGACTACATGAAACCCATGCAGTCAAAACTTTCCCATTCGAAGCAGCTCACGTTAATGGATTTCTCAGAAAATGATTCTTGATTTTAGTAAGTCCTACAAGTGCAAGTCCTACAAGTGCAAGTCCTACAGGTGCAAGTCCTACAAGTGCAAGTCCTACAAGTGCAAGTCCTACAAATGTAAGTCCTACATGTATTAGTTATACCTTCCTATGTTTATCTTGTTTTCATTCTCATCTAGCTCTTTTGATGAATTTGATGACACGTATCCCGCACCAATACAAGGGGAGTTTGATTTCAGATGATAATCATGCTTATTATGGTTTACAAAGAGAGGATTTACATATATGTCAGTTGTTGAACTTGCATTTTTATAATTTCCACCTGTATTATTGTACAGACAGTTGTTTTCCAGCACAAAGGAATGCGTTTCAGGCAGATAATTAATCACTGCGTATCCTGTTCCATTAGGGTCTTTTTTACGCTTCTGGGTATCAATGATTATGTTATTACGGACAATCGTTTTGTATCCTGTACCCTGAGGTGAAAGATCAACTGAATTGTCTGTGTCTTCGGTAGAAGGAGGATACATCTGGATAATGGCTGCATGATATACTCCGTCAAATACATTCCTCTCAATCAGGGTATCATAAAACCCGCTTGTCACTATACCTCCTACCCAGTCAATACTTGGATTAGTACCTGTGTTATAGAAGGTATTCTTATAAATGTGGACATTCTGCGCCTCTTCCTTGGGATAAGCCTCTCCATAACCTATCAGCCAGATTCCAGGGCCATAAGTATTATGGATAGTATTATTGTATACCTCAACATCGTTGACGGTACCTGTTGTTTTCTCAATCAAAACTCCAGAGCCGCCTGCGCTCCAGTGGTAGAAGGAATCTATTACGTTATCATGGAACTTTACGTGATTTGAGTTCCAGACTCTAAGGCCGCTGTTTGTCCTGCAAGTTATTGTATTATTCCAGGCTTCTACATTCAGGCAATCAATGGCAAAAAGACCATCATGTCCCAATTTATACACACTGTTATTATAAAACGTGATATTGGAGCCTTTCTCTACTCTTAACCCGTCTCCATGTCCGTCGTGCATATACACATCATGAACGTCTACGTTTGTAGCGTCAAGGAATTTGATCATGTTGTAATATCCTTGCCCTCTCTTTTTATCTTCGTTCTTGTCATGATTCCCATTTATTTCAAATCCTTTTATGGTGATTCCATAGGCTCCATCGCTGCCCATCTGTGTTATCAGGGGTTTGCCCACTGGCCAGTTTGCGTTATCCTGGAGTTTTACTACAGCCGTATCGTCTCCTTCTAATATTGTATTATTTCCAATTAGAATACTGTTAGAGATGACGTATGTATTTGGACCTTTCAAATGAACGGTTGAGAACCGTGGATTTTGTGCAACATATTCAAGAGCTTGATTTATCTCTACCTGATCATCAATTCCATCGCAGGTAAAGTTTCCACTTCCATCGCCAGCTACGTACACAGTATTGTTTGACGACTTAAGGAAAATGTTGGACTCCATTGTATTGAAAATGAATAGTCCCAATGCAACCAGGAATATAAGAATTACAGTAGAAAGTCCTATTTTTTTCCGGTTTTGCCTTAAGTACGTCAGATATTTTTCGTCCATTTTATTCCTTACTCTTAATTATAAACCTCAGTCTTGAAAAATTTTTAAAAGCAAATTCTTGGACCGGGTTTGAAAAATAAACTTGAAACTAGTTGTTACTATAAGCTTACTTCTCATCTCCTGCGCAACTGCAGGAAATATTACCCTTCAGGATTTCTTTCCAGTCCCCAATTACATCATGGGTCCAGCAGTCGTCGGCGCCTGCGGCTTCTCGCATGACCAGGGCAAAGATATATGAAAGTTCCTTGACTGTAGCCCCTGCTTCGAGGGCACCTTTAAAATGTTTCAGAACACAGGGTTTTGACCTGGCTTTGATGGAGAGAGCAAAGCAAATGAACTGATAGGTCTTTTCGTCAATCATCCTTTTTTCAGCGTAAAGCTGATCAATTTCGTCCAGTTTCTGGGTAAACTCCGGGAAAAATTCTTCAAGCATTCTCATTTCTATGGCTCCTTTTTATCAATATGACTTGACTCAAGCTGCTAAGGTAATTTGTAATATGATAATTTTATATTTATGGATTAGTTCAAATCATTTTGAACTAATCGTCAGTGTGCCAATTTTTCTGTAAAATCACAAATCTCAATAAATTATTGGGTAGAAAATTCCGAATCGGTAAATCAATTTTCTCCATACTATGCAAAAACTTGACTTCAAATTTACAGCAAATTTGAGACACTGCCAACTAACGTAATATTATCTTCTGTAACCTGGTGAATAACTATGTACAAATAATATATTATTCAGGTGAATAGATGAAAATAAAAGCTAGAATGCACACATAAGTACGATGCACACATAAGTACGGTGACAAAAACAAGTTATACACATTAACCAGAAAGTAATTTAACTCAAAAACTGGTCAAAAAAAGAATAGATATTATAAATAACCATTAAACCAGATAA
>NZ_LZPK01000268.1:0-3106 GCF_001729375.1 Methanosarcina sp. A14
GTTTAAGCAATAATCTGTTATAACTAAGCAGTAATCTTTTATAATCTGGCATATTTTACAGGCAAAGAAAACGAACGTGGGCTAAAAGATATTTCCTGGCACGGGTGCAAGCTCTACAGTCCAGGCTGGGACGACCCTCGTGCAAGAGCCCTTTCTTTTACCATGGGAGAACCCGGAGACGAAGAAGATATACATGTTATGATGAATATGTACTGTGAGCCTCTTGAGTTCGAAATTCAGGAACTCAAATGTATATAAGTAGAAGCTGGTATAGAGCAGTCGATACGTTCCTGCCTTCTTCTCAGGAAATTGCCGGAGCCGGAGAAGAAAACAGCGCAGAAATTCCGGGCACTGAAAAAAGTTGAAGTTTTAAAATTAGTGTGAAAAATTATCTGTAGATCTAGCGTAACGAACCATCTGTTGATTTTTTATATGCCTCTATAACATCCTGAACTGACTCAAAGATATGGTCTTTACCAATCATTTGAGTTATGCCGTCTCGATCCAGCTCATTCATCACAGGCTGTACTACTTCACTTAATACAAGAGTAATTTCCAGTTTTTGCAGTTGTGTATACACTTTTTTGAGCGTCTCTGCAGAAGTGAAATCGATATCTCCAATGTTTGTGGCAGAAATGCAAAACCATTTAAGTGAACCATTTTTTATGGCAAGATCTATTATTTCTTCCGCGAAGCGGCCTTCGTTAGCAAAGTAGAGGTTTGAACCAAAACGGTAGATTAACAGTCCTTCAACAGCTTGCTGTCCACTTTCTAGTGGAAATGTCTTCATTGCCCCTCCTGCCTTTGGAACAAGCAGAAGGTTCAGTGGCCTGTAACTATGTCGCAGGTGAGCAATGATCGAGAGTACAATAGCTATAAGGATTCCCTGCTCGACACCTATAACTACTACCGTTATAGCCGTTATCAAGGCAACAGCAAACTCTACAGGCCGCTGTTTGTGAAGGGCGGTCATTCCTTCGATATCGATAAGATGCAAACCAATAAGGAATACCATAGACGAAAGTACAGCTGTGGGTAAATAGGCGAATGGTCCGGTAAAGAACAACAGTACTAATATAACAGTGAAGACCGTTGTGAGCTGAGTAAGCTGTGTCCGACCTCCGGCATTTTTGATCATTTCAGTCTTGGTTGGACTGCCGTTGACAACGAAAGTCCCTGATATCCCTGCTGCTGCGTTAGCAAGGCTCAATCCAATGAGATCCGTATTTTCATTAAAAGTGTCGGAAAACTTAATGGCATAAGCACGAGATGTTGCAGCACTCTGGGCAAGGATAATAACAAAACAAGAAATGGATATGTTAAAGATCTCTGGGAAATTTGAAAGCGGGATTTGAGGAAAAGAAATTTGTGGCAGACCTTGTGGTACTGTGCCAAGGACGCTAATCCCATAAGAGGAAAGGTCTAATATCCGGCTTGCAGCAATTGCACCAATAATCGCTATTAGTGAACCTGGAAATTTGTGGCTGAGCTTTTCGCCAAGAACAATAACCCCAATTACGGATAATGAGACCAGGAGTGTGGGAGTATTTGTAAGAAAGAGGTTTCTTACTAAAGAGATGATCTGCACAGATGTTCCATCTGGTTCTGAAGGTATCCCAAGCATCCCGCTAATCTGTGATATAGAGATGTAGATACCAGCACCTGTGAGAAATCCTATCAAAACCGTGTAGGAGAGGAAGTCAGCGAGAAAACCAAGTTGGAACAAACCTCCAAGGAAAAGCAAGATTGCTACGAGTAGAGCGATTGCGCTTGCATATGCGACATATTGTGAAGATCCCGGCACGGCTATCGTTGTTAGTCCACTTGCTATAATTGCCGCGGTTGCGGAATCGGCGCCAACGACAAGATGGCGAGATGAACCAAAAATGGCAAAAGCTAACATTGGAAACAGGATTGTGTAGATTCCAGTAACTACAGGCATGCCTGCAATTTTAGTGTATCCCATAACTTCGGGGATGGCAAACGCTGCGAATGTTATCCCTGCGATAATTTCCAGGGGTATTTGTTTGGATTTGAGGGGTAATATTCCCTGAAAGAGGGAAAGATGAAAAGATCTTCTGGAATTCTGTGCAGGTTTCATATTCGCTCTAATCTCCTTACAATAAGGTAATTTTTTGATTTAAATCCTTGAATGACGGATATATCAAACCAGCCTAATATCCGCATGGATTTTCAAACCTTTGATCTTATCTTGCAGGTCATATGTTTCGATCTACAGCTTTAATTATAATTATCGATTTGTTTCTATTGATTTTTATTTATCTTCTTTCAATTATTTCCTGGTTATGATACCATTGTTTTCTCAGTTCAACCGCATAAATCCTATTTATTTTTCATGATAAATCTTTTGAATATGATATGAATATAATGGTCCGAGTCAAAGTTTATATTCATTCAAATTAATAAATTAAAAACTCAAACTAAAAACTCAAACTAAAAACTCAAACTAAAAACTCAACTCAAAAACTCAACTTAAAAACTCAACTTAAAAACTCAAAACTCTAATGGCATAAGGCTAAGAAAATTATATTGAATTGCTATCGGATAGCAATTTGCAGGAAAAGCCATTTGAATATCTTGTGGGGCGCTACAGTTCTTGTATACTAAAGGGGGAGTTAAATGATAGAGATCATGCAGGGTTTGCCGGGAAATGTCGTAGCAGTCAATGTAAGTGGAGAAGTAACTGGGGATGACTACAAAAATGTATTAATTCCTGCTGTTGAGGACAAAATCAAGAAGTATGGTAAGGTTCGTATTCTTTATCACATGGATAAGGAACTCGAGTGGTTTACCCTTAATGCCATGCTGGAAGATGCCAAAGTTGGCATACTGAACATTACAGACTTTGAAAAGATTGCAGTTGTTTCAGACGTGGACTGGATGAATGTTGCCGTTGAAATCTTTAAGTTTATTGTTCCTTTTCCGGTGAGAACCTATAAGAATGAAGAGCTTCTTGAAGCAGAAACATGGATCAGTGAATGAACCTTCATAAAAATGATAGGTTAAAAATCAAGACTCTTCGCTATTTAGAATGGGCAAATTTATAGCTACTTCTTTAATGATCTTTATTTTTGAACATTATTTT
>NZ_LZPK01000269.1:0-2979 GCF_001729375.1 Methanosarcina sp. A14
AATATTTGTGTCTATATTTGTGTCAATATTTGTGTCAATATTTGTGTCAATATTTGCGTCATAAGCTGTAATTCTTTTCCTATTATGCATGTATTTGAGAATCGATGCACTAGTATTAGGTCTTGTTGTGCCAAGACATTACACCGAAAACGTTATTATGCGAGTGATAGAGTGTTTTCTTAAACCTTCTTTGCCCTGATTACTACAAATGAGGGAATTCTACAATGATACTCTTGCTCCGGATACAATTCTATTAATTCTCTTGGAGGAACCGGTTCTCTAAGTGAACTCACGTACATTCCTGCTTTTTCAACTGCTTCCATGTACCTTGATAAAGGTCTATGATAATGCAGTGTCTTGCCCCAGAAATTTAATTCTTCTACCCTTTCCTCTAAATAATTTCCTATTTTTTTATATGTTTTTATGCTATTTTCGTTTTCTTCCCAATCACTTAAAAAGAAGCATGGATGTGTAATTGAGAAAACAAAAGTCCCAGGCTTTTTCAGTACCCTGGCTACTTCAAAAACAAGTAATTCAATCTCAGGAATATCCATTAGCAACATATTCGCCACAACAATGTCAAATGACTTATCTTCAAAAGTTAACATTCTGGTCAAATCCATATTATAATATTGAAGATTATCATGGACGTGCTTGCGTTTTGCTATATTTAACATAGCTTCAGAACTATCTACAGCTATAACTAACGCTCCTTTTTGTGCAAGTTCTAACGAAAAAAACCGTCACCACATCCTGCATCAAGAACACGTTTTCCTTTTACGTTTCCTAATAATTCATTTACGGCAGCCAGGTATATCTGAGAATGAAAATTTCTTCCCCGATCGTTTTCTTCACTATAATTTTCAGCAACAATGTCCCAGTGGTTTATACTGTCTGTTCTCATAAATTAGCAGATCCTTTCAAATGAGATTTACCTATAGTAGCCACTTTAAATAATGCGCCATTTTATGTGTAAAATTTTGTCCGAATTCCGATTTACCTTTTTTGCCTCTGATTTATTCTGACTATATAAATATGCTCATATATCACCATAATTTATTTATTTTCTACGTTCCCATAGATTATAGGGGAATTGTTATGAAATGTGAAAGCTGTGGAGCAGAGAGTGAAGGAAGATACTGCAAGAAATGTGGTGAAATACTGGATGAAGTTGTAAGACGGGTAGGAGAAGCACGCTGGGCTGCAATGGATGATTGCTCATATATCTATCCGCTTGTCCAGCGCGTAGCTAAAGGAGAACTTACAGTCCACGATATTATTCAATCCCTTGATGTGGAAGACTGAACCTGCTTTTCTCTCAGGGCATTGGTCCGCAGATCCCGGGACGGGCTTGCAGGGCTTTTCTTCTGAGATGTAATGTAAGGCTTTATGACGAGTTTAGCGGAGGGGCCAACCTCTTACCTGCCAGAGTTCTCGCTTGAAATTTGAGTACTGAAGGAGGATGCATTTCAAACCAGGTCTCGAACTGTACTGCAGGAACCAGTCTTTTGAAATTAATTATAGTCCAGCCTTAGCTTTAAGCCTTAAAGTTATATCTCTTTAACTTTAATATTTCAGTGTTGAGCAGTTTTCCTGCTGTCAGGAGCTGGTGCCATCTATGAACAGAAAGACCGGTGCAGTTGTTCTGATATTCTTGTTTGCAGCAATGGTTTTCATTTCCGGATGCGTCCAAAATGAGAAAGCCCAGGCACCTGTAAATAAGGAGTTTCCCGAAACCGGTAAAGGGGATGAAAGCATGAACATTCAAAGTATAAAAGTTTCTAGCAGTGCATTTACATCTAATGGTAGTATCCCAGAAAAGTACACCTGTGATGGACAAAATATAAATCCGCCTCTGGAATTCGAAGGCATTCCTGAAAAGGCTGAGAGTTTAGTACTCATAGTAGACGATCCTGATGCTCCCACTAAGACATTTACACACTGGATTGTCTGGAACATAGAGCCTGTGGCGAAAATAGAAGAAGACAGTATACCTGGGGTCGAGGGTTTAAACGATTTCAAGGAAATTGGATATGGAGGGCCATGCCCACCCTCAGGCACTCACAGGTATTTCTTCCGGGTCTATGCTCTGGACAAGAATCTGGATCTTAAAGCAGGGGCGGGAAGAAAAGACCTTGAAAATGAAATGATAGGACATATTATTGCTGAAGGAGAGTTGATGGGAAAATACAGAAAAAAATGATTTTCTTATGGGGGGAAAAGAGTGGAAGAAAATCAAAAAACTGAATTAAATCCTAATTTTTTCGAAAATCCCGGAAGCGGCCTGGAAAAAGCAACCTTTGCTGCAGGTTGCTTCTGGGGCATTGAAGAGGCTTTCCGACAAGTTAAAGGTGTGGTCGCAACTGCGGTTGGCTTCAGTGGTGGGCATTTTGAACGTCCTACTTATGAACAGGTCTGCACCCTTGATACCGGGCATGCCGAAGCAGTTCGTGTGATTTTTGACCCTAAAGTAGTGTCTTATGAAACCTTACTTGATGTCTTCTGGAAAATCCATGACCCCACTACAAAGGACAGGCAGGGTCCTGATGTTGGAAAACAATACCGATCAGTTATCTTTTACCATGATGAAAAGCAAAAAATTGCGGCGTTAGCTTCAAAAGAAAAGCTTGAAAAATCAGGGGTTTTCAAAAATCCAATAGTAACTGAAATTGTGCCGATTTCCGAGTTTTATATGGCTGAAGAGTATCATCAGCAGTATTTTGAAAAAAAGGGTTTTCTGCAGAATGTACTCCGAGGCTTGAAGAAATAAACCCTAAAAAGAAAAATGCTACTTAACAATTTAAATCGAAAAAAATAACCTTTAAAATAGCCTTTTAGCGGAATAGCGCTTAACTTGTGTTCCTGTTACTTCATAGCATATTTTTTGTTTTTCTAACTCTTTTTGTTTTGTTAGATAATTTGATAAACATTCTACCAAATACATAGAGTAACTCATTAACTTTTGAGACAATGTTATTT
>NZ_LZPK01000270.1:0-2785 GCF_001729375.1 Methanosarcina sp. A14
TAATCGAATAAGCAAATAAGACAAAAAGTTCCATCGAACTTTAAAAAATAAAGCAGATGATGAAAAACAGGTTGACAAAAAAACCCGAATAAAATAAGAAGAAACCCGAATAAAATAAGATTCGATGGAAAATTTGAAAAGTGATGGGAGCCCTTGCTGAGTTTACTGCTTCAAACCATCCACAAAGTCTTCCATTCTGTCTAACGCTTTTCTGATGTCATTTATGGATGCTGCGTAGGCGCAGCGCAGGAAGCCCTCACCTGCCTCTCCAAAGGCATCTCCTGGGATTGCAACGACTTTCTTTTCATCCAGAAGGCGCTCTGCAAACTCAGAGGAAGAGAGTCCGGTATTTCCTATATAGGGGAAAGCGTAAAATGCTCCTTTAGGGTTGCAGCATTCAAGCCCTATCCTGTTAAAGCCTCTGACAATAAAGTGCCTGCGTCGGTCATATTCCCGGATCATCCGCTCCATTTCATCTTTACCGTGACGGAGTGCTTCAATTGCTCCGATTTGAGCCGTTATAGGAGCACAGAGCATGGAGTACTGATGGATCATCATCATTGAATGTATAATCTCAGGAGAACCCATTGCAAAACCGAGCCTTAGCCCTGTCATTGCATAAGCCTTGGAAAACCCGTTAAGCATAACAGTCCGCTCTTTCATGCCATCAAGGGAAGATATCGGAACATGCTTGCCTTCATAGGTAAGGCACTCGTAAACTTCGTCCGAGATAACAAACAGATCATTCTCCACAACCAGGTCGGCAATATCCTCGAGGCCTTCCTGTTTCATGATCGCTCCTGTAGGGTTACTTGGGAAGTTGAGAATTATTGCTTTTGTCTTGTCCGTGATTGCAGGTTTGAGGGCTTCTGCAGTCAGGCTAAACTCATCATCCCTGTGGGTGGCAACGATAACTGGCTTGCCTCCTGCAAGAATAACAGAAGGTACATATGCCACATAGGAGGGCTGGACGATAATAACCTCATCGCCAGGGTTGACCACTGTCCTTACTGCTATGTCCAGAGCTTCACTCACACCTGTTGTGATGAGTATCTCGGATGAAGGGTCATAATCCAGGCCATAACGCCTGTAATAAGTTCTGGCAAGTTCGTTCCTGAGGTCCGGAAGACCATAATTTGAGGTATATGAGGTTTGCCCTTTTTCCAGAGAATGAATACACATCTCACGGATATGCCACGGAGTAATGAAGTCAGGCTCTCCTACACCAAGGGAGATTACATCTTCAAGTCCGGAAACCAGATCAAAAAAACGGCGTATTCCCGAAGGAGGAATTTCTTTCACAACGTCGGCAACAAACTTAGAAGGATCACATGAAGGTCTCAAGCAAAACACCCTGTAAAAAGTATATAAGTATTATGAAATATAAAATCGGATAGGGATTTCAGGTTCTGAACCGGCTAGTATCAAGATGATACTGGTAGCCTTTGAATCGTTTCAGGTTCATGAAGGATGACCCCATCTTCTTTATAAGTTTTCAGTACAAAGTGGGTTGAAGTGCTCTGTACCTGATCAAGGGTTGCAATTTTCTCTGCTACGAAAAAAGCCACGTCCTTCATCGATTTTCCCCGGACAGTAAGGGATATGTCATAATTTCCAGATAGGAGCCTGACTGACCTGACTTCCGGAAACTTGTAGATTCTTTCTGCAATTGCCTGATAGCCCTGATTGCGCTCGAGAGTAACCTTCAGCTCAATAACGGCATAAACATAGTTCTCCCCGACCAGATCCCAATCAACTATGGTTTTGTAGTGCCGGATAACTCCGGTGTCTTTAAGTTTTGTAATTGCCTGGGAAACCTCCTCTGCAGACATATCTGTAAGGGATGCTATTTCCTCTGGACTCGTTCGTGCATCATTCTCAAGAATTTCCAGTATATGTCGAATCTTTTCATTCATGTTGGTCACCGGCACAAAGTTAAGGGAACTTGACAAACAATTTTTGTCTCGGGGATAAATTATATTTTATTTATTCAATTAATACAGCATTTACAACTCCGTCTTGCCCTGGTCTGCTTGTAACTTTAGCGGTTCCAAGAGGAGTCCTTATTACTGAGCCTTTCGTCAGAATGTTACGCCTGATGTAGTGCTTGTTTGCAGCGTTGTCGAGAACTGTTTCAATGGGAGCAGAAGTGGTTTTTCCATCTTTAGGATTGGTTATGTTTGCAATATCACACTGAAGAAGTCTTACCTTCCTGTTGCCTCCCATAGTGTGAACGTTTTTCCTCTTTATTTCACTTATACGGGTTTCTGCAGACTCGCGGCCCATTTCAAACTTGCGCTTTCCGCGGGCAGCAATAACTTTCCCACCGGTCACTTTTCTTCTGGAGCTACCTTGCCATCTCATATTAAAACCTCATCGTGTATTGAAATTATAATCAATGCTTATCTTTAATGATTATTTATGTATTTTACTATTGTAATTCTGTACTTTCCGATTGTAAATATACTGTAATCCTGATTATCCTGGCCTGGTGATCGTGTCAGGGTAAGCATAATTATCGCTTATGCTCTGATTATATATTAATTTATTAGCAGGAGTGCCTAATTAGCATATTTGCTATGGACTAATCAATACAAATAGAATCGTATAAGAACTTTACGATCAGGCAGCTGGAATAAAACTCAATTTTACATTCTGCCTGTATCTGTAAAAGGAGATTAGATTAAAGAGAGTTGTAAATAAAAATCTGACAGTAAGTTCACAAGTGGAGGTGAAGAAAAAAGGCATATGCTAAAAATTATATAAATCTAAAGTGAATGAATCT
>NZ_LZPK01000271.1:0-12759 GCF_001729375.1 Methanosarcina sp. A14
TGCCTGCAACACGAATTTGGGCTTTTCTGGGGAAATGCTGGAGACTATATTTTTGCTCTTCTATCAGGAATCAACAAACCTGTGATAAGCACGATGCATACTGTAATCCGGGAGCCTGAACCTGAGTATCGAGCATCCACGGAAAAACTCATCAGATATTCCGAAAAGCTGATCGTAATGAGCCAGACTGCAGTCGAAATGTTAAAAGACGTTTATAAAGTTTCTGAGGATAAAATAGAATTAATCTTTCACGGAGTACCTGACTACCCTTTTAACAACTGCAGTAAGTATAAAAATAGATTGAACCTGAAGGGATCTCCGCTTGTCTTAACTTTCGGCCTGCTGAGCCAGAATAAAGGTATCGAAAGTATGCTTGATGCTCTTCCTGAAGTCATAAGCCAGTACCCTGAGCTCATTTACCTCATACTGGGTGCTACGCATCCTATAATTAAAAAGAACTTTGGAGAAACATACAGACAATACCTCCAGAATAAGGTTTCAGAACTCGGACTTGAAAAAAATGTAGTATTCCATGACAAATTTGTCGAGAAAGAAGAACTTTGTAATTATATCCTTGCCAGTGATATCTACGTATCTCCCTATCTTTCCAGAGAGCAGATAGTAAGCGGCGCTCTGACCTATGCAATTGGTATGGGAAAAGCAATAGTTTCCACTCCATACTGGTATGCTCAGGAAATGCTTTCTGATAATCGCGGTTTGCTTGTAGATTTTGGAGACACGAGCGGTTTAAGAAAATCTCTTTTGCATTTAATCGAAAATCCAGAAGAGTGTGATAAGATGCGCAAAAAGGCATATGATTTTGGTCGAAAAATGACGTGGAAAAACGTAGGTAAACAATATAATAAGGTTTTTACCAGGTCCTTAAAGAATTACAGTGCCTACTCCACCTCGAAAAAGTTTAATTTCCTTCCGAACCACCTGCCTGAAGTAAAACTTGATTACCTGAAATTGTTAACCGACGACGTGGGCATTATCCAGCATACCAATTTAGGTGTACCGGCTCGTCATTACGGATATAGTACTGATGACGTAGGTCGAGCTCTTGTTGCACTGACACAGTTAATAGATAACCAGAAGAAAGCTGAGGAGTTCTGGAAGTTAATTACCACATATCTGAGTTTTCTTGAACATGCCCAGACCGACACGGGTCACTTCCACAACTTCATGAGCTACAAAAGGGAATTTCTGGACGAAAAGGGAAGTGAGGATACTCTCGGACGTGCTATCTACGGGCTTGGGCACGTGGTAAGCTGCCCTTACCTTTCTAAAAATATACGCACGCTTGCTCATACCCTTATGAGTAGAGCTAGACCCGAGATGGAGAAGCTTAACTGTCCAAGGGCAAAAGCCTATGCCATGTGCGGCCTGTACGAAATGCTCAGAACAGATGTGGATACCGATGAATTAGAATCGGTATTTAATTCGCGCAGGGACGCCGCCAAGTCCGTAGACTCCCTTGTAAGTAAAGATACCTTTGAATCCATATTTGTCAGCCACGCGAATTCTCTGGCCGACTTATATGAGGCTAACCATAAAGAAGATTGGAACTGGTTCGAACCTACAGTAACCTATAGTAATGCAAAACTTAGCGAATCCCTTTTACTGGCATACAATTACACAAAAGATCGAACTTATCGTAAGGTCGGCCTTGATACCCTGAATTTTCTTACTGAGATTCAGTGGAACGGTGACTTTTTTGACATTGTTGGAAACCAGGGCTGGTATTCTTACAATGGGGAAAAGCCTATTTTTGACCAGCAGCCCATCGAAGCAGGTTATCTGACTCAAGCTTATGTTTCAGCTTATGAGATTGTACGAGATAGAAGATATCTGGAACTTGCAAGATATTCTTTTGAATACTTCCTTGGAAGAAATCGTTTGCAAACTGTTATGTATGATTATTCCACAGGCGCGGTCTGTGATGGGCTCAACCGCGATGGTATGAATTGTAACCAGGGTGCAGAATCCATAATTTGCTTCCTTATGGCTTTAAACTCTTTAAATAAGCATATGGATAAAGCTTTCAGTACTATATTGCAGTCCAGGGTAAGCGATGAGGTAGATGGCAGAATTCTGCAGAAAAGAAAGAGTTTTTTTGTCAGCAAATCAGGTTGAGTAAGAGAAGAAAGTAAAAGGGTATACGATCCAGAGGGTAAGAGAATAACATGATCTGAGGGATAAGAGAATAATATGTCTGGGGAGCAAGAATAACATGATCTGAAGGATGAGAGACTAATATAATCTGGGGAGTAAGAATAACATGATTGGGGGATGAGAGAATAATATGATCTGGAAAGACCATGGGGAGTTATTTGTAAGATACGATAGGAATCCTATATTAACCGTTGACGATTGGCCTTATAGGGCCCATTCAGTTTTTAATCCTGCAGCTGCTATAGTTGATGGCACTACCCTATTACTGGTCAGGGTCGAAGATCACAGGGGCTTTTCTCACTTTACAATAGCAAGGAGTAAAAATGGAATTTATGGCTGGGAAATTGATCCTGAACCAACCTTTGCTCCTGACCCTGTAAGCTACCCTGAAGAAATATACGGTATCGAAGACCCGCGCATAACTTATATAGATGAGATGGAAAAGTGGGCTGTGGCGTATACGGCTTTTTCGGATTCAGGACCTTTAACTGCACTTGCCTTTACCAAGGATTTCCGAAATTTTGATCGAATAGGAGCTACCTTACCTCCTGAAAACAAGGATGCTGCGGTTTTTCCTGTAAGGTTTAACGGCAGATGGGCAATGTTACACAGGCCTGTATCTTTAATAAGTGGTGCAAAAGCAAATATCTGGATTTCCTTTTCACCTGATATGAAATACTGGGGAGAGCATGAGGTTCTTCTATATGCCAGAGAAGGTGGATGGTGGGACGCAAACAAAATAGGCCTGTCCCCACAGCCAATCCGTGTACCTGATGGATGGTTAATTATGTACCATGGAGTACGCCAGACAACAGCTAAGGCAAGTTACCGGCTTGGACTTGCCCTTCTTGATCCTGATGATCCTAGGAAAGTGCTCCACAGATCTGAAGGCTGGGTTTTCGGGCCACGTGAAATGTATGAACGCAGTGGAGACGTCAATGACGTTGTTTTCCCCTGCGGATGGGTACTTGCAGGCGATGAAATTCGTATTTATTATGGGAGTGCAGATACTTCAGTATCGTTAGCTACTGCAAAAGTAAGCGATGTTCTGAAATATATCCATGAGTGCCCGGAAAAACAGTGCCCGGATGAGTACTGCCGGTGGTTTGAAGAAGATATAGAAAGTTCCACTGATCCGAAAAGAGGATATTCAAAATTGAGATAAAATAAATAAAAATTAAGTTTGGGGATGTGAGTGATTTTGGGGGTATTAATATAAGAATTGCAATGTTGTCTCCGATTGCCTGGAGCACGCCACCTAAAAAGTATGGTCCCTGGGAATCTATTGTATCGTTATTAACTGAAGGACTGGTAAAAAGAGGTATTGACGTTACACTGTTTGCCACAGCAGATTCTCACACTGGAGCAAAGCTTCATGCTGTGTGCCCGAGACCTTATGAAGAAGATAAGGATATGATCAGAAAGGTTTATGAAGGCCTGCATATATCCGAAGTTTTCGAGAGAGAAAAGGAATTCGATATAATCCATAATCATTTCGATTATCTTCCTCTGACTTACAGTGCACTTGTGGATACGCCTGTTGTAACAACAATCCATGGTATTTCTTCACGGAAAATTTTGCCTGTATATAAAAAGTACAATAATAGAACTTTTTACGTATCCATAAGTGATGCCTACCGATGCCGTGATCTGGACTATATAGCAACGGTTCGTCACGGAATTGACATAGAAAGCTTTTATTTCAATGAAAAACCGCAGGATTATCTACTTTTTTTATCACGCCTGCATAAAGACAAAGGCGTAAGGGAAGCAATACAGGTCGCAAAAAAAACTGGCAGAAAACTTAGAATTGCTGGTTTCATTGCAGATCAGGCTTATTTTGAAAAAGAAGTCCAGCCCTATCTGGACAATGAACAGATTATTTATGAGGGACATGTCACACCTGAGTTTAAGAAGGAACTCCTATCAAATGCCTATGCTTTGCTGCACATGATTAATTATGAAGAGGCTTTCGGGATTGGCGTAGTTGAAGCTATGGCCAGCGGGACGCCGGTAATTGCAATGAACAGGGGTTCAATGCCTGAGCTTATCCGGGATGGAGAGACTGGATTTCTTGTTAATAGTGTTGAGGAAGCTGCCGAAGCTGTGCAAAAACTTGGCTCCATATCCCGCAAAAAATGCAGGGAAAACGTAGAAAAACGTTTTTCGGTTGACAGGATGGTGGATGATTACATTAAAGTGTATGAGACCATCCTCGAAAAATGTAAACGTGAGGAAAAAAGGCCCTGGGGCTTTTATGAAGTGCTCGGACAGAGGCCTGGATATAAGGTCAAAAGCCTTACTGTTATTCCTCAGGGTGAAATCTCACTCCAGCGCCATTTTCACAGAAGCGAGCACTGGTTCATAATCAGTGGAAAAGGTCTTGTAATTAAAAACGGGAATGAAATAAGGGTTATTCCTGGAGATTCGGTCGATCTTCCGGTAAATGAGATTCATCGAATTAAGAATATAGGCAGTCAAAACCTTGTTTTCATTGAGATCGCACAGGGAGACTATATCGGAGAAGACGATATTGAAAGGCTTGAAGATAAATATGGGAGAGTTTGAGCAGGTATATGGGTGAGCTTGAGCAGATTTGTGTAGATTGAGAATGTTTCCTTTTTACAATATTTTTATTTTTTCACATTTTTAATATTAGTATGAGTTTTAAGTTAGCTAATAATTTTAAGAGTTTCCATTTTACAAGAAACTTCTTTTTCGCATTTTTACTCTAATTAATAAAAAAATTCAATCAGGACATTCTGAATTGTTATAAGAATCTCTAACCTGAGCTGCCATTTTCTCACCCAGCCTTTCAGAGACATTTTCTATGAAAAGCTCGATATACTCGAATGGTACACAGCCGAGGCTTTCTTCTCCTGATAAAATGAGCCTGACAAGATATTCAAGGTCATATCGAGATAGTAGTTTTATTCTCCGCAGGAAATCCTGTGCATCTTTTGCATAGTGGTTTGCCAGTGGAGGGAGTATGGAACGATAAGTCATTCCTGAGCCTGAACAGAGATACCCCTCACATTCCGGGGCAACGGTTTTCAGAATACCAATGTCCGTTTCTGAGAGTAATCTTGCCATGATGGTCACCGTGATAAAGTATAAATCTGCATTTTGAAGATATTCCGGAGATGATAGATGCATAAGTACTGTATTTCAAATACAATAGATTGTGCAGCTGGGATTTCTACATGATAATAGATACAGACTAAACGCATACAGACGGTGTTACAGAGCTTTTCTCTGTATGAGAGTGTTCTGTGTTTCTAATATTTAATCATAAGGCTGCATACCCAACTAACAGAATGCAGTTGGATGATTTAAGAAGTAAATCCAGAATATATAAGTCAAGAATAACAATTTTGCGTTTGGCTTTTTTCAAGAGGGAGGAAGAGTAAAATTTGAGGATTGCCGAAGGATTTGCTATTGTTCGGATTGCCTCTCTTTTTAACAGTATTAAGCCTTTGTCTAAAACCTGAATTTCACTTTGTACCTCCTGGATTATTCTAGACCTCGCATTTCACTTTGCACTACCTTATAATTCAAGTTTCATGAGGTCTTCGGCAAGAATCACGTCTCCTTCAAAATACCCCTTCAGGAGGTGCACTGCTTCTCTTTCGTGTCCCCGCATTTCCGGATAGAAATGTGTAAGGCAGATGCTTCCGATTTCGTTATTATATTCCTCCAGGATGTCGGCAAGTGAGCTGGGAGTGGTATGGTTTGTGACATTCATGTCCGATGGAAACGAACACTCGTGGATCAGGAGATCGGCCCCGGCTGCAAGGTCCATTACATCCCTGGAAGGCTCGGTGTCTGCGGAGTAAACGAATTCTCCGTCCTCTCCAGTCACGCGGTAAGCCAGTGTCGGAACGCTGTGCGCGGCTGCCGTGCAGCTGATCTCACAATCGAATCCCTCAGGAGTAAATTCTTTTCCGGGGGTGATCTCAATAACGTCTACGTCCACTTTTTCCTGAAGATATTCATAAGCGTCAATCACTTTTGAAAACCATTCTTCGGTCCCTTCAGGCCCGTAGACCTTCATACTCGTGTTTCCGCGGAGCCAGTTTGCCTTGATAAGAGGGTGCAGGTCAGCTACGTGGTCAAGGTGGAGGTGAGAAAGCAACACTGTGTCCACCTCAGTGTGAGAAACCCCAGCCTCAGGAAACCTGTTCAATACGCCGCTTCCGCAATCAATAAGTAATGGCTTTTCGTCTAGCCTGACAAGTATTCCGGACTGTACCCTATTTTTCTGAGGGATCGCAACTCCAGTGCCAAGAAATGTAATTTCCATAAGTTAAAGAATAAACTTTAAATAATTTAACTTTATTTAAAGCATGTCCGCATAACGAATATTTGCGGCTCAAAAAAACTTGCTTTTTTTCAAAGAGCGAGGGTTGCCCAGCACGGTCAAAGGCGCCGGACTTAAGATCCGGTATCGAAGGATTTCGTGGGTTCGAATCCCACCCCTCGCACTAAATTCAAAATTTCTATCCAACACTTACTGTTTTCTATTTCCATTATATAGAAACACATAAAGAAATCCATTTGTCCCATAAATTATTTCAAACCCTGGATTTCTTTTACTTAATTTTGTCTTTTCGTCATTAGTCAGTTGTTTTTCAATCTCACAAATTCACTTTTTCATTTCTAAAAGAGACGCATTTTACTGGTTAAGTTAGAACTACGGTTTTTATGGCAGAAAGTATCATTTTCCATATGAAGCAACTGCAACTTCTCTAGGATAGCTTCCTACTTTAACTGTAGCTATAACAGTATTTGCTGCTGTATCAATTACAGAAACAGTTTTGCCGGAAAGAATGCTACCTAGGTTTGTGACATATACTTTTTTCCCGTCAGGGGTGATTGATACTCCGTAAGGACCATTTCCTGGTATCGTGGCTGTTACGGTATTGGTTGTTGTGTTAATTACAGATGTGGTATTTCCCTTATGGTTCGTCACATATAACTTTGTTCCATCTGGAGTGACCACAACTCTAACAGGATCATCTCCTACAGGTAACGTAGCTGTAACATTATTTGTTTCTGTATCAATTACAGAGACATTATTGCTGACACCATTAGTCACATATATCTTTGTTCCATCCGGACTAACTGCAATTCCAGCAGGATACTGTCCTACATTGAGCGTAGCTGTAACCTTGTTTGTTGCCGTATCAATTACAGAAATATCATAATAATTTGTTACGTATACCTTTGCTCCATCCGGGCTAACTGCAACTCCATGAGGGACGCTGCCTACCTTAATTGTATCCGTAACAGTATTAGTGCCTGTGTCAATAACGGAGACTGTGCCATTTTCAAAGACAGCGCCGCTGTTGTTCGTAACATATGCCTTTTTCCCGTCTGGCGTAATTGCAATTGCATAAGGTGAATTTAATCCATTAACTGTGGCTATAACCTTGCTTATACTTGTGTCAATTACAGAGACAGTGTTGTTGGTTTCATTTGCAGCATATACCTTTGTCCCAGTCGGATTAACTGCAACCCCCACTAAACCACTTCCTATCTCCATCGTGTCTACAACTTTATCCGTAGCTGTATCAATTACAGAGATATTCCTGTCGTTAGTAACATATGCAAATGGTCCCGTGGTTTTGAACACATCGATTACTCTAAACGTTGAATTTGTACTGTTCTCATTACTTGCTGTCAGGGAAACCGTATAGTTTCCTGCTGTAGAATATGTATGAGTTGGATTCTGTTTGGTTGAAGAAGCGCCATCTCCAAAAGTCCAATACCAGGATGTTGGCTTTCCAATACTCGTATCAGTGAATGCTATTGTCAGTGACATTGGAACAGACACCTTTTCTGAAGTAAAAGAAGCCACTGGTCTTGTAAGTCCGGTTACAGTAATATAATGATATTTTGTTATTGCAGCTGTGCCACCAACATTGTCTTCAGATAAGCTCACGGTATATTGTCCGGGTTCCAGATATGTATGCTCTACTGTTTGGTTCTCACCAACGTATTGTTGAGAACCATCTCCAAAAGTCCAATAATTGGCATATCCGGTTCCTCCATGAAACGTTACTTTCAGTGGTGCATCTCCGGATATTACATTTGAGGAGAAATGTTCTGGAGCAACAGATCCATCACCCAGGCCAACAAGTACATATCCATACTTACTTGTTGTATTACTACCCACAGCGTTCTTAACAGTTAGATTTACGGTATATCCTCCCTCTACATCATACACATGGGTTGTATTTTGCTCTGTTGAGGTATTACCGTCTCCAAAGTCCCAAAGCCAGGAAGTCGGTGAACCTGTGCTATTATCGACAAATGATACGGTTTTTGTGGGAACTGACCCTCCATAAGTGTTAGCATGATATACTTCTGGAGAAAAGAAGTCTGCAATAGGAGCTTGTTGAGGAGTGACAGTGATATAATTTGATTTCTTCAGCGTACTATTGCCTGCGAAATTGGTTACTGTAAGACTAACATCATAAGTTCCAGGTTTTTTGAGTGTGTGTGTGGCTGTTTGAGCATGTTTTGAATTTATACCATCTCCAAAATCCCAATACCAGGATATGGGAGTTCCACCCGTGCTGTTATAAGTAAATAACACAGTTAACGGCATATTTCCGGATTTAGATGTCATATTAGCAGAAAAAGAAGCAAAAGGAATTGTAGGTTTAGCTGAGAAATCGTACATGTATATACTGCAATAGTACATGTTTTCCCTATCATTACGATAATCTTCCCATACTATTTTGTCACCGTAAATAGCAGGGTTAAGTTGATCTGCTTCATCATTAGTAATCTGAATTTCTTTATCTTCAGAAAGATCATATATGTATATATCCCAATTTCCGTTGCGGCCATCCTGCCACACTATCCTGTCACCATAGATAGCAAGCTTATCCTTTCGTGACCCATTGAAGGTTATCTGAGTCTCTATAGAAGTTGAGAGATTATGTAAGTAGATATTATTACCTTCTATGTATACAATCCTGTCACCGTAGACCTTAGGGTTCGATGTTGATCTATTGGTTGTAACTCGAGTTTTATTGGAAGTTGATAGATTATACACATAGATGTCATGGTATGAACTTCCAAAGCCAAAGCTAGGATCTTCCTGCCATACTATTTTGTCTCCGTAGATGACGGGATCCTTAGTTGATCGGTTAGTTGTAATTCGGGTTTTATTATAAGTGCAGAGATCATACATGTAGATGTCCCGATACCCACTGCTTTGATCTCTCCATACGATTTTGTCACCGTATATAGTTAAAGAATCCCCTGCCCCTTTATTTTCCGACTCTGAAATTGAAAGTAAAGTTTTATTATTTGTAGATATATTGTACAAATAGATGTTTTGCCCTCCAGATCCCCACACTATCTTATCGTTATAAACAGCAAGATATGAGTACCATGGATCTTCAGTTATCTGTATCTCTTTACCTGTAGACAAATCTCGCAGGTGGAGACTTCCATTGATATACTTGTCCAACCATGCAATTTTGTTATCATAGATAGCAGGAGTAAGACCTCTCTCGCCATAAGGTGTAATTTGAATTTCCTGTCCAGCTGATGCTACTGTTGCGATCAGTAACAAAAAAGCAAAAGCTAACGAAGTCAAAAAAATCTTACTTCTCATTCATTTCCCCCAGACCCCAAAGGTAAGTAGATATTTCTTATTCTTTTTATATATAGTGAAACTTAATATTAGTTTCAATATATTTCATTATTTGTTTCAGATAAGTAACTATATTCACGATTGAGTCATTTTTAAAGCTAACTACGTTTAACTACCGCAAAGGTAGTACTACC
This sequence comes from Methanosarcina sp. A14, assembly GCF_001729375.1. Lineage (NCBI taxonomy): Archaea > Methanobacteriati > Methanobacteriota > Methanomicrobia > Methanosarcinales > Methanosarcinaceae > Methanosarcina > Methanosarcina sp. A14. Next base: position 9,982 of record NZ_LZPK01000271.1, read on the forward strand.
AGTGTGTTTACTAGCATACTGAGTAACAAATTAGTGATTGAGATTCTCACAGTAACAAAACAGGAAGTAAACCCAATCAAAAGAATAAAAAGCAAAGAAATGTAAGAACGGGCAAAAGTAAAAATACATTTATCATTGTGCGAGGGTTGCCCAGCCAGGTCAAAGGCGTCAGACTTAAGATCTGATTACGAAGGTATTCGTGGGTTCGAATCCCACCCCTAGCATTATTTTTACATCGAACTTTGGATTTTGTTTTTTTTAAAGTAATGCTATAATTTGAAAAAAACTAGTTTTTGAATGTATTATAAATTCTAAAAACGAATACTATGAATATCTGCAGTTGCGTACACTTTTTGATTGCTATATATCCCTGCATACCTAACGCTTTCACCAAATTTGGTTGATATCGCATAAGAAAGAGATATATTAATAGTGCCTGCATAAGAGTACTTGCAACTCCGGACTCAAAAGTTCCTGCAAGCATTCTTCTTACATTTTATATATTGAGCTGATCCCAAAACTCAAAATTGCTTCTTTGAATCCTGTATTCCGAACAATCAATCAAGTTTCTGATCATGAAAACAATCCTGAAAATTCTTGATGATTAAGAACGAAATGACTTTTGGGATAGGCTCATTCTCTGGAATACATCTTCTATTTTTTAGATGTTTTTCTACAAGATTCATTCTTTTGCATTTAGTTTGGAATCGATTTTTTTCAGAATACTTATCTCTGTTTTTATGCAGGCTTTATATTTTTTGAGATCCTGTTCGTTAAGAAGATCTGTTGTAGAAGTTTGAATCTCTTCCGCTTTCTCCTTAAGAATTTCATAGTACTCTTCCCCCATTTCGGTTAAAAATATCATAATTTTTCTTCTGTCTTTAGTATCTGTCTTTCTATAAACAAGTCCTTTTTTTTCCATGGAATCTATCATTCTTGAAAGGCTACTCCTATCCATATTCATACACAGACCAAGGTATGAAGGAATCATTTCTCCCATCGTGCCAATTATTAGAATAGCATTAGACTGTTGTCTGCCGAGCTTTTCGGGTCCTTTTGATCTGACTTTGGATATCATTTCAGAGAATTTTCTTTCAACCAATTTGTTAAAAAGTACTTCCCTTTCCAGTATCAATAGCCCCATTTCTCTCCTCTCATTAGTATCTGACATGCTTCCTCCAGGATGTTAAACGTGTAACTGCGGATACAGACAAAGAATGTCCAGTAAGATTACATCTTCGGTATATAATAAGGGTTCACTCTAGTTTTGTACAATATGATATACCGATGCAAGACTTTTGGATATTTTATATATCAGTTTTTGGATATTTTGTCATTTTTATAATTGGCACTAATCCAAATACCGCCTGTATTATGCAGTGGCATAATTTATGATATGCAGTGGCGTAATTTATGATTAGATAATTAAAGGAAGGACTGTAAACCACCTGAAATATATCTAGAAAATAAAGAATGCGAAACATTTGTAGATCATTTACCCAAAAATTTGAATTTTTTTCCCACCGCTTTCTCCCCATTATTTTCCCCTTTTAATAAATCTTTTTTCAAACAGGTTCAATACACTAGTACTGTGATTCTGAAATAAGTTTATAAAACTTGACTTTTGATAAATTCAACGATCTCGGATTTTTCCAAGAAGTGAGGAATCGATTTTGAATCTAAACACTAGTGTCGAGTTAATCATCAGGGATTCAATAATTCCAAATAATTGCAATCGGTTTTATACGATATTTATTGTTGACATGACACTAGTAAGCTGCCTGCCTTAATACCCAACTTGCACCTCTGCCTCTAAGTCCTGATTTGTTTCTTTTCCCAAAAGATTTCCTTTGATAGAAAATTTTAGCTCTGCTCTTCCCCACGGACAACCATAACTGGTACCTTTGAACCTCTTACTACTTTCTCTGCAACACTTCCGATTAGAAGCTTATCAAGTCCTGTTTTTCCGAGGGTACCCATCACTATCAAGTCAATATTATTATTATCGGCGAAATCTATAATTGCATTACTCGGATAACCATCTAAAACAACCTCTTTTACCTCCACCCCTGATGCCTCTCCGATCTTCTTAACCTCGAATACTGCTTTCTCCCCTTCACTTCTAATTATTTCATACACATTTTTTTTACCAATAGTCCAATACTCGGAAATTATGGGAGACGTATTTACAACATAAAGAGCATAGACAGCTGCTCCGCTGAGTTTTGCAATCTCGATTCCGTAAGAAATGGCTCTCTGTGTATTCTCAGATCCGTCCGTTGCAATCAATATATTTCGGTAAAAATCTCTCTCCATATGTTATTCCCCATTTGCTTTATACATAAAATATTATTAGAAAAAAAATTAAAATAGTTATCTAAAAATAAGTTTGTAGCCTTTAAAAAGGCTACGTGCATACTTTATTTTTCATTACCTTTTTGCTTCAATTCTGTTTTTTTCTCCTGAGCATTACAAAGCATGCAGCTAGAGCCATTGTAATGCCTGTCCCAAGCTCAAATCCCGGAAGAGAGTAAAGAGACTGTTTTGCCTCCAGAACTTCGGTATTGACCTTGATGGTATCCGAAGTCCGGTCATGCCCATCAGTATCTTCGTAGAAAATTTCGCTACTTATAGAGTATGGCTTTGCAGTTGCAGTTTCATCTACATCCATATCAAAAACAGCAACTTCACTGTCTCCGGGTTTCAGGGTTCCAAGGTAAGCCTGGTCATCAGTGGTACTGAATGGATCAGATGCACTAATTCTAACAGTTGAATCTT
>NZ_LZPK01000272.1:0-25429 GCF_001729375.1 Methanosarcina sp. A14
TAACTGCGTAAGTCCTAGATTTATTCTTTTCTTCTTTATTGTTTATGTTTTAATCTATTCTTTATCCTTCAAGTTTTCCTTTTACTTTGTTATTCTCAAAGTTATCTGTTAATCAAAAATATTTTAATCAAAGACGTTTTAATTAAACCTAGATTCGGCAGGTCGACATAAGGAATTTAGATATTTTTTTGATATCGTTTTTGAATATTTGATAAATTTGCATTAAGTTTAAAACTGGTTAACGTGTAGCTTAACTTCCACGACACATATAAACACTGAATCATTTTTCCATTAAAGTTTAGTATGAGAGATTATGTTTGAATCATATGTAAACCTCACAATTGCATATAACAAAGGATCATCATTTTAAAATCGCCATCAGTAAAAATTATCGAAAATGAAATGTCGACCTGCCGAATCTAGGATTAAAGATGTTTTAATCAAAAAGATGTTTTAATCAAAAAGATGTTTTAATCAAAAAGATGTTTTAATCAAATTTTGTCCATTGTTAAAGGTGATCTATTAACCAATGACTATCTGTTTAAAATATAGGTAAAATTTTTTATTATGTGTAGCATGTTACTTGTGTATGAGAAATCTTGCTTCCGATACCACTGCTGCGGATACTATTCCTCTAAAAATCGTTGTGTATCTAGGTCTGATTGCAGTTGTGCTAATTCTGGCAGTTCAGGCCTGGCATACCATGAATCCTGTTCTGGAAGATGCGCAAATTAAAGCTCAGGTTGAGGCCGCTTCTTTGTCTATCCATTCAATTCAGGAAGGATATGCACGAGATTCTGCTGAGAGTTACAGTCCTGAAGGGACGATGTGTAATCTCAAATTTACCTTTCCTGCGTCAGTCAAGTATATTAGTTTCGGAGTGGACCCTGATCCCGAATGCAATGGGCAACTGCACGATTCGGAATGGGTTCTTGAAAACAACACCATTATTTACCAGTATAAAAACGGAGTTAAAAAGAGATTATTTCTTGAAGGAAAGCCGGTATACTTTATAAAAGGTGAGAAGGATTCAGAAGGAATATGGATGCCCTCAGGAAGCCAGGAAAATTCTCTGACGCCGTTATCTCTTGAAAAAACGGGAGTTTTAATCGAGTATCCTGTTTCAGGAGAATTTGTGTTGGAGCTGGTCATGCAGAACGGGATAAGGTATACCATGTCTCATTTTTGAAGGATGAAAGGATATTCTGAAACAAAAAAAATCAAAAATGAGAATTCAAGAATAAGTAACTAACAAGGCTCTTGCAGGTGCACCATCACAACCTTCAATTTTGAGGGGCAGGCAGATGAAGAAATAGGTTCCGGCTTCTATGTAACTGAGTTCAAGACATTCTACTATGTTCACATTACCTGAAAGAAGGATATGATGGGCAGGTAGGTTTTCGGAATAAAAATTATCCACAGAAAAACTATCAATCCCTATCGTCTTGAAGCCTTTTTCTACAATCCAGGCTGCTCCGCTTTTGTCAAGATATGCAGAGCCGGATTTTTCCTTCCCAGACTCCGTGTTTTGAGAATCTGACTCTTCGCCAGGGGGACTAACCTTACATGCGTTTCCTTGTTTCCGGGAAAAAGCTTCTGTCTTCAAAAGTAGGATAGGGATATTTTCAGGAGCTCCCATGTTCCGGAAGGCCTTTTCAAGGATGAAATCAGTCAGTTCACCTGATTGTGATGAAAAATCGAGAATCAGGGCCTTGCCCATGAGGTTTTTGAGTTCCAGTTTGTCAATAGTCAGGCCATTTTTCAGGATATGAGAAGGAGCATCAACATGGGTGCCGGTATGACTTCCAAAACTTAACTTTGAAACAGCACAACCTTCTTCTTCAATAGTAAAGACCTTCTCTATTTCAGGTATCGGGTCCCCAGGAAAAATCTGTGTAAGAGGGGAAATTGAGGTTGTAATATCTATAATTTTTCCATAAATTGAAATCTTATTCACCTCAACTGGAATTTCTTCACACTAATAGAAATCCCTCTACATTAGTAGTAATTTTTTTATGATAACACTTTATTCCATATTTTTTTATATTAACACCTTATTCCATATAGATGATAGCCTTGTTTGGACATACGTCTATGCATTTCATACAACGGGTGCACTTATCTTGATCGATTTTTGAAAGCTCGTTTTCCTCATAAATTGCATCCACAGGGCAGACATCTTTGCATTTTCCGCACCTTTTACAACCGAAAACCACGACGTATCCATTTTGTTCTGACATTTGTGAACCTTTGGCACTTATGAATATATTAGTTTCTGAAAAAAGCTCCTCCTTTATAAAGCTGTCTCCATACTTTTAATCTGGAGACAAAAACAAGTTATATATAAAAAAAGAATATGCAGGTTCTGGTATGGAAAAGTTCACTGAAGATAAAACCGGCTCTTTTTACAGTTATCTTTCTGAAGGGTGCAGACTCTGCCAGGAGGGTGCCAAAATGGTCCTTTTCGTAACAGGTCTTTGCCCTAAGAACTGTTTTTACTGTCCGCTTTCCGATAAAAGACGAGGAAAAGACCTTGTTTTTGCGAATGAGAGGCTCATAAGCAGCGATGAAGATTTACTGAAAGAAGCTGAGCTTATGGATGCTCTTGGTACAGGAATTACAGGCGGAGAGCCCTTGCTGAAGCTTGAAAGAGTCCTGCATTACATCCGAATGCTCAAAGCTTCTTTCGGAATAGAGCACCACATCCATCTTTATACTTCCCTGGCTCCTGGCAGGCAGGTCCTTGAAAAGCTTGCAGATGCAGGACTTGATGAAATCCGTTTTCATCCGCCTCAGGAATGCTGGAATGATCTTAAAAACAGTCAATACGCAAATTCTCTGCAAAACGCAAAGGAGCTTGGAATCGAAGCCGGAATCGAGATTCCTGCCCTTGAAGATGCAGAAAAAGTTTCAGCTTTTGCGGAAGAAATGGGAGTTTTCCTTAATCTGAATGAACTGGAATTTTCCGATAATAACTCCGAAGCCCTGCTGAAAAATGGCTTTTGCCTTCAATCCGACACATCCAGTGCGGCTGCCGGATCCTGTAAATTTGCCGGGATTGCCTTTGAGAAATGTAAAAAGACCCATTTTTGTTCCTCAATATATAAGGATGCAATCCAGCTCCGCAAAAGATTTCAGCGAATCGCAAAGAATACTGCAAGAGAGTTTGACGAAATCACTGAAGACGGTACACTGGTATACGGAGTAATTGAAGGAGGAGACCAGAAACTTGCAGAAAAAACTTTGCAGGAAATGGAAATCCCATCTGAACTGTTTGAAATAAAAGATGGAAAAATCGAGATTGCATGGTGGGTACTTGAAGAGTTAAAGGAAGACATTAAAGAAGAACTGGAACCTTCCGGATCAAGGCTTACCATTATTGAAAGATACCCATTTGAAGACGGAATGCTTGTTGAGCTAATTCCTCTTTAAGCTAATTCCTTAAACTAATTCTTCTTTAAGACAGTCTCCGGGCAAATAAGCAGGCAAGGAAAAAATTCATTCCTGAATTCATAAGTCGTCTTTAAAGTTAATTAGCTCCTGCAAAACTCTCTTTTAAGGAGAAATATTACCGGCGTAGTGTTTTAAAAAATTTTAAATAGTATGTGTGCCAACTTTAACTAAATTTAAAAATTTTTATGAAATAAGTCGCTCTCTAAATTTAAAAATCATTACCTTTAGAAAATCCTAAGTGTTTTCTTATGCCCTACCCGGTTGTACATGTGCTATTCTTCGTATTCTGTATAAGTGCAGTAGCAGTTTTTGCTGCTGTCAGATCGTTTTTTCGAGGGGGGCTCTCTCATAAAGGCTTAACGAATTTAATATTTCTGCTATTCGTAGGCAGTATCTGTTCCTTATTTCCAGATATCATGATCATTCACAGCCTGCTCATAAACGGTACTATGGAGCATTGCTGGGCCGGCCCGATTCCAACACATTCACTTTTATTCAGTTTTCTCGCAGTCCTGTTCGGAACCGTTGCAGGATATGCTAAATACAGGGAGCCTGGCAGGGCAATGTATCTCGGACTTTTTGCAGAGGCAGCATTTGCATCTCACCTGTTGCTCGATGACATCAGTGAAGGCGGCTGTGAATACCTTTATCCATTATACGAGAAAAAAATCAGTGTATTTTCAATGATGGACGTGGGTTTTCGGGGAACCGGAATCTTTGATTACTTGATGGCATCTTTTGTGTCGGTCTTTTTTGTTTGTTCCATAATAATGATGGCACTCTTTGCCCTGAGTAAGTACGATTTTGAGCTAAACTACAAAGCAGAAAAATAAAATACCTAAGGTATTAAAATCAGGTTTTAAGTTCACCTACGCCTTCAAGTTTTTTAACAACCCTTGCAGGATAGCCCAGAGCAAGACTATTTGGAGAGATATTGCGGTTAACTACGGATCCAACCCCTATTATTGAGTTATCCCCGATTTCAACACCCTGCGTGATTATACATCCTGGATTCACAGAGACACCACGTCCGATTTTTATGGGAGCCATAGTTCTCGGATATGCCTGCCTTGTAGTCAAACTTCCTCTTGTATGTGCAGATAATATGCACCTATCACCGATTTCAGAATAATCATCTATCGTAATTAATTCGGGGTGTATCCTATCAAAAATCACGTCATAACCGACATATACATTCTCCCCGAGATTTACACCCCGCATCCTGTGTAATTTAGTTCTCCAAGAAGGAACGGGAGCGCTTGAGGCAAGCCGTTCTAGAATCCAGTTTTTAAAATATTTAATGCCAAAAAGAAGTTTATTACTGTGGTAATGTTCCGCAATTTCGCAAAAGGTTACCTGGTCTCTATTAGACACTGCAGTAGTCGTGCGAATACCCCCCATTTCCCTATAAAATTATTTTATATTTTTTCTTATCTATGCTATTTTTTAATCAAATTTTTTTACCATTTATCTTTAAAATTGTTTGTAATTATTTTTATCAGATTATTTATATTTATCTTTCAATTGGTATTTTGATAGATGACTAAATTTCCATAATTATGCTTAATGAATTTTAAGAATGATAATCTGCTGAGTACATTAATTCCCAGCCTGCTTAATAAACAGACGTCCAGACGACTTTTCCGTTAACTGCAACTCTCCCATTAACTTTTGTTTCTGCTTACAAGCTTCATAAGCAGTGATTTTTTTAATTCTACCGCATCGTTGGGGCAAAGTTCACGGCAGCAATAACAGTGAATGCATTTTTCCTCGTTAATTTTGAGTGTTCGGTTTATTTCTTCGATGGCATGTGCCGAGCAGTTCGAAACGCAGGCTTTGCAAAGTGCACAGTTTGAAGTGTTAATAATGGGTCTTACAGCCAACTGCTTTCTAAGGATTCTCATAAAGAAAGCTGGGATATAAGCAGTTATTCCACCTTCAGGGCTTTTGAACCTGACCTTTACTTTTTCCAGAGGTACTCCTACAACTTCAGGATGCTCGGTCCCGAAACCTCTTTCGAGTGCAGCTTTATTTGTAGGGACCTTTAAGGGATCGATTCCTATAAGCCCAGAGGCCACAATATCCAGGGCTACACAGTCATAACTAGCCATAATCACGCCTGCAAGGACAGGTGTACCATTGGATGGACCATTTCCTTCCATTCCGACTATCCCGTCCATAACTACAAGCTGGGGCTTAACAACAGAATATATATCAACAACTGCTTCTCCAAAACGGCGACGGTCTTCCAGGAAATGAACTTGTTTTCTGGTTTTTTGAGGTACGGCGCCGAAGAAATTTTTGACTGCCCCTGTATACAATGTGAGTTCATGGGTCTTGAGCTTTGGAAGCGAGATTACTATATCTGCCTCAAGTACAGCTTTTGAGATGTACAGATGAGAAAACTGCCTTGCTCCCGGAACATCAACCTCAACAAAACCTGAAGTCTCAAAATTGATAAGCTCAACCCCATGATCGGAAGCAACGCCCTCAATGCCAGACACTTTAAGCGCCTGCGAAGTCGTAGTCGATCCGGGTTTTACAATACCGGACCCGTCTCCTATAACTGGGATGCCTCCAGCTTCTGAGACAAGTTCGCACATAGCGGACACTATCGCCGGATGGGTGGTAACGGCATCCTCTGGCGGACGTATAGAAAGCACATTGGGTTTGAGGAGCACGCGGCTGCCAGGAACTATAACCTTCTCAAGCCCACCTATAAGGTTCAGTGCTTCTTTTACCGCTTCTTTAGCATTCGAGTAGTCCTGGCATTCAACAATTGAGACCCTTGTATCCATATTCACACTTTTGGATTAGTGATTAAGTTTATTTTCTCACAATGATATTGTGTGAAAGCATCCTGCCAGAAAGGCTTCCAGTAGTTTACAGGCAGGTACTTGCTGCATACAAAGCCCTGCCTTGATTTTAAGCAAAGCCCTGAAGTCCTGATTTTAGCAGTATTTTAACCGGTATAACTTTTTTTACAGGTGCTTTTGCAATTTACCTGTTAATGTAGCAAACAGGCGGTGCCGCTCGTATATATTCTGTGGTATCTTTTATTCTATTGATATGCCTCTGAGCTTTTTCTATCGTTTCTCTGGATAGCCCAGTGCTCTTTTCAATTACCTGCAGGGACAGCCGGTGCTCCTGTGCATACAACAGCTGGTCCATGATCTGAATCGGCATGCGCCAGTAAAATTCCTCGTCAGTTGTGTAATGGCTCCAGGTATCAGCACTTGGAGGCCGCTTTATGATCTCTTCGTTAACATTGAGCAGCTTCCCCAGAGCATAAACCTGAACTTTATAGCAGTCCGCCAGAGGTTCAAGATCTACGCCACCATCCCCATATTTCACAAACTGGCCAAGGACCGTCTCGGTCTTATTGGTCGTACCGCAAACTGCGTAATTCATCGTTTCAGCATACATATATTGAACAAGCATTCTGGATCTCTGTTTGACACCCTGTAATCCTATTAATTCAAGATAATCAGTTGCTTTTAGCCGGTACTTTCCAACAGTTTCACCATTGTTTACTAGACAGATATAAGGAACATTTAGCAGGCCAGTGTTAAGGAAATCAGGTAGTACCAGCGACGTTTTATGTATTCTGGCATCATATTCAGGGCAGATTCTCTTTAGAATCTTTTCTTTCTTATTATAGATATTAAGCGATCTCAAGATTGGAGAGATAGGCACTTCTTCATACGACACGCCAAGGCTTTCACAGATCTCCGCTCCCAGAACCTTACTGGAAGGGGCAGATTCTTCTTCAGGAAGGAGAAGTCCATATACGTTTTCTTTTCCGAGTTCCTGTACACATAGTGTAAGTATTACTGATGAGTCAATTCCTCCCGAAACCCCTATAACAACTCCTTTTTTCTTAAAACTCGCTACCTGATCTCTAATAAAACCCCTGAGCTTTAAGGCTATATTCCCAATATTTCCATTGAGTTCTTCTATTATATTCATGCTCATTTCTTCTGCGACTTGCATAACATTCCCCCTGAAATAATCATACTTTAGAATTACACTGTTCAAATTACACTGTTCAAATTACGCTGTTCAAATTACACTGTTTAAATTACCTATTTTACCTCAACTCGTTATCTTATAATCAAATTTTAACGAGTATTTTTTGTGATTTCTTTACTTTCAGTTTTAACGAGTATTTTTTGTGATTTCTTTACTTTCAGTTTAAGCTTTCTTGCGGCCTCTTCTATCAATGGCTGTGACAATTCCTGATTAATTTTTTCAAGACCTTCTTCTCTTGACATTTCCCCGCTTCGGACAAGCCCTGCTACGTCGAAGGCATATGGATGAAACCCATATTTCTTCAGATGGTTATAACAGGCAAAGGAATTCAATGTACAGTTGGTTGAATTGCTGTCATTGATTCCCGGAAGTTCCCACCCGATTTTCAGCAGGGTCTCAAGCACTTTATCTTCACTGTAATCCCAAAGGCATAGAGGATGCAGAATACTCGGAAAGTTTTCACCTATGCTCTCAAGAACTTCTTGTTTCAGGAGGAAAATTTCGTCCTTATCCTCGATACCTATTTTCTGAAGCTGTTTCTCAAATAAGCTTCTGGACCACTGAATAAAATTGACTGATAGGTTGATTATGGGATTAGGAGACTGTCCAGCTGTAAAGGCAAATACGATAAAAGGCGCTTTTTGAAGAATGGCCTGCTCTATCAGCTTCTGTTTAATGATAGTGATGCAAATGTTGCATATGTCACTGGCTCGATATTTGGCGAATCTTGGAAATGCATCATATGACTCTGCAGCTTTTCGGAATGTGTCATATAGAACTTTCTTTTCTATTGTCAACTGGAAATAATCACATTCTGTGATTTCACACATTTTTTTTGCATTCATTATTGCGTTTTCCGAAATGAACCCGTTATCGAACTGCACAGCCAGTACCTTAAGGAAAGGATAGTCTTTTTTGAGCTTGTAGAGCGTATAAGACGAATCTTTCCCACCTGAAAGTGCATAAACTACATCGTAGTTCCCTTTTCCCCCATACTGCTCAAAAAGTTCTTCAATTCTGGCCAGATATTCATTTTTTTCCTGTGAACTAAGGGGAGTATATGTCGCACAGAAGTGGCAGAGGCCAGTTTCCTCATTAATTTGTATACCTGGAATCTCGGAATCCAGAACACATTTTTTACACACTAGTTTTGACATGTTTGTACTCCTCTATGATGGATCGATTGGATATTTTCCCATTCTCGCTCAAGGGAAGGTGATCAATGAATAGTATTTCTCTTGGACATAGATATCCTGGCAGGCTTTTTCGGCAGAATGCATACAACTTTCCAATTTCTGTCCCTTCTGCAGGTATGACCATGAGGCTAATTGCGGTCCCCATAAGTTCATGGTGCACAGGTACGACAAAAACCCTGGATACTTCGTTATTTTCCTCTATGTTTCTCTCAATTTCTCTAGGGTTAACGCGATGATCACCGATTTTTAGAAGGTCATCCTTGCGTCCCAGCAGTTTGATATATCCGTTGAGTAATTTCTGTGCGAGATCGCCGGTATGCAGCCACCCATTTATAATTTTCTGTTCAGTGGCAAGTTCATCATCCAGATAACCCAGCATAATGTTGTCTCCTGTAGCAACCAGTTCACCTGTGATGTTAAGTTTTGCTGGTCTGTACTCGGAATCAAAGACATCCAGTATAACCCCTGGAATTGCTTTTCCTATAGTGTCAACGAACTCATCCACATCTTCTACTGGTAGGTAGGCAAGCCTTGCCGTAGCTTCAGTTTGCCCATACATTGGTAGAACCTCCAGATCTGGAGCTAATCCCCTTATGTCTTTTACAATATCCCTATCCATTCCTCCACCTGCTGATGCAGCAGTTCTAACGCCTGCAAAAGCCTTTTTGAATCTATCCGGATATCGAAGGAGTATACGGTAGGTACTGGGTACCCCATAAAATATGGATACGTCTGATCTTATAAGGTTGAAAACAGAGTCTATAAAATTCATATTTCCAATCCTGACTGTGCTGCCAGATACCAGATGGGAGTTAATTATGGAATTTCCAAAAGCGTGATGTGGGGATATCACCAGTGCTCCTTTATCTCTGGAAGTTATCCTGAGTACCTTTACTATTGACTCTGCGTTTGCTACCAGATTTCTGTCACTTAACATGACCCCTTTTGGGGTACCTGTCGTGCCTGAAGTGTAAAGGACGAGCTGCATTTGTGGATTATTCGTTTCTGTTTCAATCTTCTTGCACAAAAACTCTCCGAAAGTATTGCTGGAAATAACTATTACAGTTCCAAAACGCTCAAAAAAGTCTTCTCCAAATCTTGAGTACTGTGTATAAGTTGTAATGATATTGTTGACATGGGCAGCATCAAGAATTGTTTCAAGACTGAATTTAGGAAATTCTATAGGTAGAGGAATTGCGATATTGGCAGATCGATATACTGCCATGAGCACTTTTACATATAACATGCCTGATTCTGCCAGTATTGCAAACCGGCAGTGGTTAAAATCCATTAAAGGTGAAGCAATAGCATTTATATCATTGTCAAGGCAGCTATAGGAAATTGAACTTTTTCCCTCTTCCAGGGCAATGTTTTGAGGAGTCTTTCTGGCGTACTCAGTGATATACGCATCAATTCGCATACCTTTTCACTTCGCCAGTTTGATTATCATATTAGTAATTCCCTGCAGTGAATCAAAGTTTTCCGGTGTCAGCATATCTTCAGGAATTTCTATCGAATATTTTTCACAGATATAGTCCATAAGTTCAAGCAAGCCAATGGAATCTATAATACCGGTTTGAGTGAGAGAATCATTATCTTTCAAACTGCTGTTACTGTCCATAAAAGAATTAGCCTTTAAGTAATCGACTATATCATTCTTTATTTGTTCCATGTATTATTGCCCCCAAAGTGTTCGTTCAACGGACCAGTGGTCATAAATAACGCATTTCTGCCCATAATGACGTGAGTACCAAATGATAATTACGTAATACAACTATATAAATAATTTGAGTTACTGTGTGGCCGACAAAAACACTGGTAAAGACAAAATGTGAGTAAAATCAATTGCCTGCATCCGTATGCATAGGATGATACAACTTAATTACTCAATAAAAATATAGATTTAGTCTACTATCCAGACAATCGGGCATTCACATGCGCACAGATAAACCCAAAAAATAGAAAAAAGTGTACAGAACTTTAAAATCCTTCTTTAAACTTTAAATTTCATCGAAAATCTTCAGTCCCAGTTACAGTCAATTTTTTGAAGATGATTTATATCAATAATATGCGACTCCGAACGGGTTACAATAGAGAATAAATATTTGTTGTCTAGAACATAAGTTAAATGATTAACGCTGTTGATGTCCAGTTCTTTGTTAAAAATAAGATACATGTTTTTGTTTGAAAACTTGGAATAGGCTTCTTTTAAAGTCCATGTTTTTAAAATATCGGTTTCACCTACCATTTCGTCCATGAGTGAAATTTTCTTATACAAGTTTTTAAAAGTGCTTTTAAGAACCAGCTTTCTCGCAAGTTCAATATCAATACCAACATCAACCTTTGAGATTGCAAGAGCTGCAAGGCTCCCGGTATAAGATATACAAATGCATAGTTCATTGTGATTAAGAACGCAGACCTTCCCATTCTCATCTTTGTATGTGGAGATTTCGGAAGCGGATCGCTCATTAGCAACCTTGCATATGATATGTTTTAAAACCGTTCGGGAGACAATATATCTTTTCTTAAAGTTATTTGTCTGCAGCTTCTCTAGATATTCCAGTTCTATCCTGCTGAGGTAACTTGCATTGAATATATTATAATTATCCAGGTCAACAAGAAAAACAAGAACATCATTCTGTTGCCACAGATAAGGAATATATTCAAGAGAAACGGAGAAAGGCAACATTAAATACTCATTGTACATGCAGTCCACTTACATATGTTAATTTAGTATATAAATTCCATGTTCTTTATTAATTGGAAGTCTGCTGGATAAAGGTCCAAAGGCCGGATCGAGAAAAATTCCTGCCTTACCTCTATCTTGTCTAAAAATACCTCCAGAGCCGCAGGGACCTTGTCCATATGGGGTATTTCCACTTTTATGTAATGTATCTCTGTCGTTTATGCTTAGATTTATAGCTAAGTTTCGTATAAATTATTCCTAATTCTTTAACATACTTTACAGTTCTCAAACTTTCTTAAACATTGAGATCTGAGAATTTTAATCCGCGAAAAACGTGGATTATTTACTGTCGCTGACAGTGCGCTGAAACTCATGTATTGGTATTAAATTTGTACTTTATATAAATAATTTAAAAAAGCAATCCTAAAATATATAAACGATAAGGATATAGGGTATTCGATTCTTAGCGCCTCTACTAAGAGGTCGCATACTTTTTAGAATTAAAAGAATAGTGAGCAATATAATGCTAAATCAATACAATTCAATCATTAACTGAGGTGTCCGAAACTGCAAACTGCGGAAGAAAGGGTAAGAGCGAGATTGATTAAGTATCTCGGCCGGGATGAAAACGGGATACGCAAGGTTGTGCTCAATCTCTTCCTGACAGGAGACAAGTTCACCACCGGTGAAGTTTACGATTACCTGGATAAAGGAAATTTTGAGGTAAGCTACCGGGGAGTCTCGGCTATGGTCGGGCTTATGAATACAAGGCTCGGGATCTTAAGCATAAATGTCACCGGAGATCACAACGTCTATTCCCTAAAAGAAAGTTATAAAAACATTGTTGGCTCTGTGCTTGAAAACTACTGAGCCACTCTTCTCGCTATCTGTTTTTAGGTAACAATTTTGAAATTGCTTACTGATTCTGTTAAAGCAGCGAAAAGAATGGAGTGACTACAGGCTTTGAATCTTGCTTCGAGATACTCTAATTTACTTAAAATTCCAATCTACTTAAGATATATAAAGTTGAAAGGCTGGAGGCTTCTAAAATTTAATTCAACAAAGAGAACTGTAGTGCATGAAATTTTTACGTCTGACATAGATTCTCAGTCCAACAACCGATCCCAAAACTCAAAATTACTTTTCTGAATGCCATGTCCCGAATAATCAATCAATTTTCTGATCACAAAAATGGTTTTGAAGTTTTACTAATTTGAGGGCAAAATTGGTTTTGGGATGGACTTGATAAATAGAATTATTAAGCAAAAGAGATATTAATATCTTGGACAAGAGAAGGTATTAAACTTTATTAAGCGAGAAATCTACGCGGATAGTTTTCAGATCTGGATATTTTCAGGAGGAAAACGCATAAAAAAATTAAATTTTATACCTAAGAGAAGGGGAATCTTTCGTGCAGGACTTCGTCTTTTGAAAAACCGTATCTTCAGTATATTTTATCATGAGTATGAGCGAAGACTTCAGAGAAAGATTCTGAATTCAGAAATTCCGCATCATATAGCTGTGATTATGGATGGGAACCGCAGGTATGCAGGGCAAATGGGAAAGGATTCAAGTTTCGGGCATGTAATGGGGGGAGAAGCTACAGAAAGAGTAATTGAGTGGTGTTATGAGATCGGGGTAAAGCAGCTTACTCTCTACGCTTTTTCTACAGAAAATTTTAAGCGCTCCGAAGAAGAAGTCGACGAGATCTTCAATGTTATTAACGAAAATTTACTGAAACTCTACTCTGATCCAAGAACACACGAAAAAGAGACACAGGTTCGCGTCATAGGAGATAGGTCAAAATTACCTGCTTTTCTGAATGAATCAATTGAAAAAATAGAAAAAGCAACGAAAAATTACGGGAAGTTTTACCTGAACGTTGCCATTGCCTATGGAGGCAGGCAGGATATCATTCAGGCAGTCCGCGATATTGCAGGCTGTATTTCCAATGGGAAACTATCTCTTGATGAAGTGAATGAAAGCCTAATTTCAAAACATCTTTATCCGGCCCCAGGGGCCTCGGTTCCAAATGTGGATCTTGTCATCCGCACTGGAGGCGATGAAAGGGTTTCAAATTTCCTTCCCTGGCAGGCTAACGGAAGTGACTGTGCAGCTTACTTCTGTGCTCCTTTTTGGCCAGAATTCCGAAAAATCGACCTTCTTCGCTCGGTCAGAGTATATCAGGCCAGAGAAACCGAAAAAAAGCAGGAGCAATCATATAGAGTCTCAAAGGTTGTAAATTTCCTGGAAATGGGAACTCGTGAGGAAAAAAGCGAAGAGATTGGGCAACCTCAGTCCATTTAAAAGCAAGCAATCTCTTGAAATATCAAGTAGCTGCAGCTATATAGAAAAAGTAGCATAAAATAGTGCCATGTCAGTTAATTAACTTTTTTTTAAACAAAAGTGCGGTAACTTTAAAATGAAATGAATTTACATATTTCGGAAGTTTCCTACCTACATTGCTTTAAAAATAGCCTGACCTGACTTATTAATTTACTAGTAAATAAATTCTCTTAGAATACCGATATATTGATATTCAGGAGACAAGTATTTAAAGTGGGGAAATTTGGCTGTACCTAATTTTTCAGTTTAAAGGCTTACAAGAAGCTTGAGAAAAATTATCATTGTATTGAGGATATCATTGTATTGAGGATATCATTGTATTGAGGACAGATTAATCTGTTCCAGAGTTGGCCATATTTAGAATGAAATTTATGGAGATAGGTTTAGATCAGGGGAGTTAGAATGGATATTATTAACAAGTTAAATTTGCGTTCCTACAGGACTTATTTTCAGAAAGCATGGAAATCGAAACATACCAGATATGTAAATTCGGGACAAAGTCATCGTCAGTATCGTTTAAAACTACTGGAAACTGAGAAAATCAGAGATAAAAAAACTGCTATGACGTCTCTTTCAGGTTTGCAGGCAATGATGAATTTCAGAATCTTGGTCAGGGAAAACGTAGGGGTGTCCAAAATCTTTAAAGACAGAATACTTGCCTGGCAAGGAATAAAAGCCTGAAGAAAAGCCGGAGGGATTTTACTGGGAGAAAATTACAGAAAACCTAACCGTCTGATAAATGAAAAGAGCCCATATCTCCTCCAGCACGCATATAATCCTGTGGACTGGTATCCCTGGAGGGAAGAAGCTTTTGAGAAAGCCAGAAAAGAAAATAAACCTATTTTTCTATCAATTGGGTATTCCACCTGCCACTGGTGTCACGTAATGGCACATGAGTCATTTGAAGATGAAGAGATAGCAAGACTCATGAACAGGGCTTTTGTTTGCATAAAAGTAGACCGCGAAGAACGGCCGGACATTGACAACGTTTATATGACGGTCTGCCAGATTATTCTTGGAAGAGGGGGCTGGCCTCTTAACATCATCATGACACCAAACATGAAGCCTTTTTTTGCAGGAACCTATATCCCTAAAAATTCTCGCTTTAGTCAGACAGGAATGCTTGAACTTGTGCCTCGAATAGAGGAGATCTGGAACCGGCAGCACGAAGAGGTCCTTGAGTCGGCTGATAAAATCACATCTGCTATCCAGAATATGATCTCAGAGTCAGCAGGAGAGGGCATAGGGGAGTCAATAATGGAGGAAGCTTACGAAGAGCTACTTACTTCCTTTGATAATGAATATGGTGGCTTCGACGGAGCTCCCAAATTTCCTACCCCACACAAAATATTCTTTTTGCTCCGATACTGGAGACGCAGTGGGAACCCTGAAGCTCTTCATATGGTTGAATATACCCTGGAAAATATGTACAGGGGAGGAATCCATGACCATCTGGGCTCAGGTTTTCACCGTTACTCTACAGATAATATGTGGATTGTCCCCCACTTTGAAAAGATGCTATACGACCAGGCTCTTATTGCAACCGCATACACAGAAATTTATCAGGTTACCGGAAAGAAACTGTATAAGGAAGCAGCAGAAGGAATTCTTGACTATGTGTTAAGAGATCTGAGATCTCAGGAAAGTGGATTTTATTGTGGGGAAGATGCTGATGTAGAAGGAGAGGAAGGAAAGTACTATCTCTGGACTTTAGAAGAAGTCCGAAAGGTTCTTAGTCCCGAGGAGTCGAAACTGATTACAAAGGTGTTTAATCTCAGCGAAAGAGGTAACTTTGAAGAAGAAATAAGAGGTAAAAAAACCGGAACTAATATTTTTTATATGCCTCGTCCTCTCGAATCGATTGCTGCCGAACTGAAAATTCCCACTGACGAAGTTGAGAGTCGGGTGAAAATGGCTAAAGAAAAACTTCTGTTAACCCGAAATAAACGTAAAAGACCTGCAAAAGATGACAAGATTCTAACTGATTGGAATGGACTTATGATTGCAGCTCTTGCAAAAGGTTTCCAGGCTTTTGGCGAGGAAAGATACCTGAAAGCTGCCGAAAAAGCCGCGGATTTCATTCTCATGAGACTTTACAGTCCAGATGGACGATTGCTTCATAGATATCGAGACGGAAAATCAGGTATTTCCGGAACTGCCGACGACTACGCATTTCTGATCCACGGACTCCTGGAGCTTTACGAGGCAGAATTTAAACTGGACTATCTTAAAGCAGCCCTTTGCCTCAACAGAGAATTTCTTAATCACTTCTGGGATCCCGCTCAGGGAGGATTCTTCTTTACTGCTGACGACAGCGAGTCACTTATTTTCAGGAAAAAAGAGTTTGCGGATGCAGCCATACCTTCAGGAAATTCTGTTGAGATGCTAAATCTTCTTAGACTTTCCAGAATAACTGCAGATTCCGAGCTGGAAGATAAAGCTCAAGGGTTGGAGCGTGCTTTTTCAAAACTCATCAGAAAAATACCTTCAGGATATACGCAGTTCTTATCAGCTCTTGATTTTGGTCTGGGTCCAGCTTATCAAGTGGTAATTGCCGGAAAGCATGAATCCCCGGACGCTGGACAGATGCTCGAAGAACTCTGGACGTACTTCATTCCTAATAAAGTGCTGATTTTCAGACCTGAAGGAAAGGAT
This sequence comes from Methanosarcina sp. A14, assembly GCF_001729375.1. Classification (NCBI taxonomy): domain Archaea; kingdom Methanobacteriati; phylum Methanobacteriota; class Methanomicrobia; order Methanosarcinales; family Methanosarcinaceae; genus Methanosarcina; species Methanosarcina sp. A14. The sequence goes on from NZ_LZPK01000272.1 coordinate 16,369, forward strand.
CCTGAAATTACAAAGCTGGCAAAATATACGGAAGAACAGGTTCCTATAGATGGAAAAGCTACTGCGTACGTCTGCCAGAACTTTCAATGTCAACTTCCTACTACTGAGGTTAACGAGATGTTAAGAATGTTAAACGTATGACTGCAATTGAAACTGAAGGCTTTAGTCAAATGAGTTATTAAATTAGAGTGGAGAGATGGAAATTGAAAGAATACACACTTGAAGAACTTGCAGAGTATAACGGTAAAAATGGCAAGATTTATGTTGCCTATCAGGGCCAGGTCTATGATGTTTCAGACAGCTATTTATGGGAAAGTGGCACACACCAGGGACTTCATGATGCAGGAAAAGACCTTACTGAAGAAATGGACGAGGCACCTCATGGGCCTGAAATGTTTAAGGACTTTCCTGTTATTGGGACTTTGAAAGAATAAAATGGTTTGGGCTAACATCTCTGGATTGGAAATATGTTGTTGAGTCTTTTTCCCGAAAGGTATAAACTGACGTATCGGAAAGGTATAAAACTGGCGTATCATGAAGATTTAGACTGGTGTATTATGTAAAAAATGTTTTTTCAAATAATTTTTAAAGGTTGCATTAAGTATAATTGATATAAATCCATTCTGTTCTCCATGTTAATAGGACTCACCGGTACGCCAGGGACTGGAAAAACCTCGGCAAGTAAGTTTCTTGAAAGAAAAAGGCACTGGAAAGTAATCCATCTTAACGAAATGATCAAAGAAGAGCATCTTTACACTGAGATCGATGAGAAGAGAGATGCGGTTATTGCGGATATGGAACTTGTCAGGCAGCGTCTTGAGAAGATTATTGGTGGAAAGGAAAACGAGGTAATAATTCTTGAGAGTCATCTTGCTCATTACATCGCAGACATCGTGATTATACTCAGGGTATACCCTCCTGAATTGGAAATGAGGCTGAAAGCACGCGGCTATTCGGAAGAGAAAATAAGAGAAAATATTGAGGCCGAAGCTCTCGATGTAATCCTGGTTGAAGCCTTTGAATGGTGTAAGAAAGTTTTTGAGATAAACACGACAGGAAAGAGCATTGAAGAGACAGAACAGCACATAGAAAAAATAATGGATCATATTTTAAGCGGCAGTGAAGAAGAGTTGTCGGAATATAAACCCGGATCAATTGATTGGATTGATCTTGTTCCATAACTATTGTGAATTAAAAAGGTAAGGAAATTGGTAAGGGATATGGGGATTGAATCCCCGGAAAAAACTTCCTTTTCCCTTAAATTACTGCATTACAACAGTCAGGAAAACTGCCTGAGGGCATTTTTTAGCAGGTAGCACATTTGAGTTTCAGTGTAACGGTTGCACAATCTTTTCTTCCATCCTTACCTTTTACACAGTAGTTGAAAGTGTCCGTGCAAGAACATTTTTTATAACAACATGTTGATGGTGCTTTGTAGCAGAATTTACCGTTACTATACATTGTCACTTTACCACCCAGTTTGGTAGTAATAGTCTTTGTAGTTATAACTTTAAGGTTACATCCTTTGTCGTTTTTCAGTACAGTGTTTAAGCAATAAGTAACTTTGGGACATTTTTTGAGGTTAATACTATACGAATCATTTCTCGCATCTGTTTTTGTTTTACAACTGTTACTGCATGCTGCTCCTGTCATTGACATGACAAAAAAGACTAATGTGAAAATACATATTGTCTTAAATACAATCTTTCGCATTTTATACCCTCCATAGTATACACTCAATCATAAAAATTTCCAAAATTATTGGTTTTTAAATCCGATTTTCATGGCAATGAAAATATACTCTTCCGGATTAAAACCCCCGATTTATCAGGGAGATATATTTTCATATGATTGAATGATCTTTCTACGTTATTTCTTAACAAACAGTTAAAAAATAAACTATTTGTTTTATGCTTTTATTTAACTCTTACTTCTTCGAAAATATAGATGCTCTTCAATGTGCTCAGTAATAGCATCAATTGCAGTAATTAACCTTATATGCCAAATTAAGGTTAAAAGTTGAGATGCAGTATTACAAAACACATCGAAAGCGATCCGATGTCAGTATGAAAAAGTATTAAGAGTTTACAATTAGAAATAGCTATTCCTTTTATTAAAAATTATCTCTTTAGTTTACATTTGATTGTTGACTGTGTGAACTTATTAAAAAAATTAAAATTGTGGAAGAAAGTATTAATTAATACATAAATAGAGACAAACAATCGTGTGTAATCATACGAGTAACCATTCTTATAACGAAGAATTGTTATCACTAGCAGAAACGTTCCTGAGGCGGGTTACTCCGTCTATTTCCTTTATTACTTCGACGACTGACTTCGGAACGAGGTGTTCCCATTTTTCCCCTGCAACCATTCGTCTCCGGATCTCAGTTCCGGAGTATCTTTCCCGGATATAAAGAGGAGATTGTTTTACGCAAACTCCAGCCTCTCGGAAGAGCTGAATAACCAGCGGATTATTCGAGTATACTACTTCGAAATGAGGCGTTCGGGACGCAACATGATGGACCCAGATAGAGTTATACTTGATATCTTCAATAGGGAGAACATAGTGTCGGATAGGAAGATTTTCAAGCGCGTTGTACACCATCAAAACCCTTTCCCCTGCCGTAAAAGGATCAGTTGATTCGTGACTTTTCTGAGCACTTCCTATGCCTACAACCAGCTCATCAACTTCTTCCGCAATCTGCTTGATTATGGTATGGTGACCAAAATGATACGGTTGAAAACGTCCAATATAAAAAGCTCGTGTCATCCCGTATTTCAACCTCCAACAATGCATTTATTATTTATTCTTGATATATTCTAATTTCATACAGTTTCGTCGCGGATTCCCGTCTCAAAGCTGAACTCTTTGCAGACCTCTTTGAAATGTTCAGCATTATTTTTACGCTTCATATCAATAAGCTTTCTTACAAGCTCAAGGCCAGGCTTGGGATCTTCCATAATCTCCATTTCTTCGTGGACCATATCGAAGTATTCTTCTCCGACATCTGTCCTTATAAAGACCGAGTTCCATCCATCCGGAGCACCAACCGAGCCCACAGAAATGTCGGCAAAAACTGAAGTGTAATCACAGCAGTGATGGCAGGGGTTTCTGGAATATTTGGCTACGTCCTTGATAGGCACGGAGTGAACCTCACCTTCACTGGTGTAGACCCAGAATTTACCTTTAGTGAACTCCATCTTCCTGACGTCTTCGATCTTGACTTTCATAATCTCCGGGATTATTTTATCAAGCATTACATCATGATAAAAACTTTCCATACATAGTAGTCCGATGATAAGCACAATTTTCTCGCTTACATTTTCCCTGATCAGGCGCGCAGAATGAGCCTGGCAGGGTACCCCGACAACTGCAATCCGATCATATTTTTCGAATGCCTCCCGGAGGGCTGCAACAACTGGGTCAGAAGTATACTTGGTTCCTCTTACCTTCTCAACATCTTCAGCACTTGTCAATAAAACGACTTTTGGTTCCCATTTTTCGTTTTGAGTGATTCCTACTGCGCAGTCGATTTTGTCCTGCTTGAAAAGAGATTTAAGGATGCCACTGGTAACTCCTCCATCCTGGCTGCCAGCATTTTCCCTGGATCTTGCGGCAAAAAAATTGCGCACATTTGCAAGCTCGTTCTCAATAAAGCCGTCTACTACTGGACAGATTCTGCTGCAGGTTAAGCAACCTTCACAGACCAGATACCCAGCTCCTTTCTCATACAGGCTCAGATCGTTTGGATCACGGATTTCTGCCGCCTTCTTTACAGTTACAGCTCCTATAGGACATACGGCCTCGCATGCTCCACAGGCTGCGCATACGTCATGTTCAATGACTTCTGCAATCTTTGGTGGCAATTAGTTACCTCCAACACCTTGATATACTTGCCTTGCCGGCAAGACGTTTTTTAAAAACAAAATAAAAAAATTAAAAAATTAATAAAATTAAAAAATTTATGCAGAATGTAATAAACTTACATCTTTGCAATGATTTCTTTACCTATAAGCTTTATTGCTTTCTCTTTGGCAGGACCTATCGGAGATCCAGCAACGATCTGAGTAACTCCGATTGCCTCAAGGTCCTTGATTCTCTTCATGCAGTCATCAGGAGTTCCACAGATAGAAAAGGCCTCGATCATCTGAGGGGTAACAAGTCCACCCATAAGAGCTCCGAAATCTCCCTTGGCAATGGCTGCACCGATCTGGCCCTTGGCTTCGACCGGAATTCCATGGCGCTCGAGAACAAGATCAGGGGAACCTGCAACAATGAAAGCAACCACTACTTTTGCGGCATTGACCGCTTTTACAGGATCCTTATCAATTGAGAAACAAGCGTATGCTGTAACATCAACGTCGCCCGGGTCACGGCCGGCTTTCTCGGCTCCTTTCTTAATCTGTTCTACAGCAACTTCGAAGTCCTTCGGGTGGGAAGCATTGATAAGGACACCGTCTGCGATCTCACCGGCAAGTTCAAGCATCTTGGGGCCCTGGGCACCCATATAGATAGGGATATTTCCGGCTTTGAAAGCGAGCTTGGCACCTGCAAACTTAATCATTTCTCCGTCCATGGAGACCTTCTTGCCTGAAATAAAGTCTCTGATTGCCTGGATTGCTTCTTTGGTAGTTGCAAGGGGCTTGTTCCATGAAATGCCCATTGCGTCGAAGGTCGCTTTGTCTCCGGGTCCAAGGCCGAGAACTGCCCTGCCGCCTGATATCTCGGCAATTGAGGCAATGCTGGATGCAGTAATTGCGGGGTTTCTAGTGTAGGAGTTTGTAACACCGGGACCGATCTTGATACTGTTAGTGTTCAGGGCGAGAACGGCAAGAGTGGAGTATACATCACGGTTGTTGTAGTGGTCAGTGATCCAGACATGGTCGAATCCCTGCTGTTCTGAGAGCTTTGCGTAATATGCGATCTTTAAGGCGGGATCGCTCGGCACAAATTCAATTCCGAACTTCATCTCAAGTTACTCCTGATTACTGTTTAAAATAAATGGGTCCGTTTTTTGTCCCCAAAATATTTCTTTTAAATAATAATTAATATCCATTATAATAGACATTAATTATAAACCTTATAATTTCACATAACAGTATTTAAGAATCTATATATATTTAACTGTATTAAACAAGTTATATAAAAGCATCGTAATAAAATAGTTGATTCATCTTCCTCATAGTGAACTTTTCAAACCTGAATTGCTCAAGAAAGATAATCATACCTGGGACTTACGCACTTATGCGGTAAAATCAAGTATAGTAAACGTCATAGTTAAATATTGGAGTTTAAAAAGTTGTGAGTTTACTGTTATTGTTTTGTGCTTCAAGTGCGTAAGTCCTAATACCTTAAAAACCTTTTCCAGAAACTTGCACTTGAAACCGCATTTTCAAAATATACTAACTTAGGCCATGAGAAAGAAAACGGAAGAAACTGGGCTTTTTCGAAGAAAAGTATTCTTTCGAACTGGCAAAAGGTTTATATTGGAAAATGGCATGTGATGAACATCCAGCAGTTTTCAGGTGAATATTAACTGTAGATATATAGTAAGAAATGATAAAGATAAATGAAAATAAACTTGAAGAGCAGTGCAAATGACCTCTTCAAGGAGTTAAATTTGGAATAAAAAAGACTCAAGGAAAGCGCTGAAGAAAAGGAAAGTCAGTGAAATACACCAAAAATTTGCACTCTAATTAAAAAGCACTGAAATAGATCACTACTCCCCTTTTACGTTTGTATTTTAAAAATATAAGCAGTGAAATCGTTACTTTACTTGCTGCTTTACTTCACAATAATGCTACTTTACCTCACTATAATATATTTACTCTTTATAGTAGTGTTGACTCCTTCTGTATTTTCCACTATTAAAGCAGCATGTTTTTCCAGTTCTTACATGGTCTGAGTTGCAACGAATGCATTTTAGAGTTATCTCATTTCTGGGGTCCGGTTTCCAGCGATTCGCGTTTACGGCTGATTCTTGTAATTATTGTCAACAGTTCAACACACAGATACTGCCAGAATCAGACCACACTATAACATTGCCGGATATAGCTGGGGTTTGTGCAGTATTGTCAGATGTCAACTGTTTACTCTTTCCGGTATACGTATTGTATATGTATAAATCACCTGAATCTATATTTGCAAGGTTGTCATGCTTCAAGTACACAATCTTCTTGCCACTTATGCCAGTTGAACCTCCAGTATCATAACCAGTTTTGTCATCCCCTGTTGTGACTTCGGTTTGTTGTCCGGTAATAATATCATACATGCGGATATTACCCAGTCGGTTATAGAAATCCGACCATATCACTTTGTCGCCATAAATATGTGAAAACATGTTATCACCATACTGACTGACATCTATTGCTTTTTTAGTAGTAATGTCATATACATAAATTTGCGGCGTGTCCTCGGTAGAATAAGAGTCATAAGAGATCCTGTTAGCATAGATATCAGGATTGTTTCCAGCTGCGATTTTAATCTGCATGGATGTAGATATGTCACGCATGTAAACACAGGAATCTGCGCTCCATACTATCCTGCTGTCGCAAATAGCAGGAATACTACTGTTGTCTACATCTTTTGTGACGTGAGATCTCGACCTGGTTTTTATATCATATACAGTAAGTCTGGGGACTCCACTGCTCTCGTCATGCCAAACTAACTTATTGCCTGAAATCGCTGGATAAGATGCTGCGGAAGAGTTAACTGTAGTTTCTTTTTTGGTTTTCAGGTCATAAATGTAAATAACACCATTACTTGTCCACACTACTTTACCATCATCGATAGCGGGCTCAGCCCCACTGCCAATTTTTGTATATTGTTCAGCTGAAGCCACTGTCGATATCAAAATAAAAAATACAAGAACTAATGATACTGAAAATAATTTCCTTTTCACTTTTACTCCACCGTATGCCGTTAGTAAAACCCCAAGCTATTCTAACTTTATTATAACAGCACAATCCATACGATTTTAATATATATTTGATAATTTGATATATGTTGACTTATAATATTAATTATTATATAAACAGAAGCATTCCGCAATATATAATTATAGAAGTAAAATATATTCTAATTTAATTTACATATCAATGTTCATTGGATTTTACTACCTTTTTATTTTAGGAACAGAGGATAAGAAAATCTGGGACTTTTCTGACCAGGCTCTTACACATAGTGCCAGACGAGAAGGAATTAAACTTCTAGTATATTACACATTTTTGATGAATATGGTATAAAAACAAAGCAATAAACCAGAGATATAAGACCAGAAACACTAAAAATATTGTAAAACACTTATAGGACTTATAAATTTATTTGATATAATACCAAAAATATTTTATAATAAGATCACATAACCACGTGTGTCAGCTCAGAAATTCAATAATGATGAATCAGACCTTTTTAAAAAGGAGAGTTGATCTGGCTAAAGGCCGTATTAGATAAATAAATGATATTGACCAGAAGACTACTATCCTGTGGTCAGTAGCAGTTTTGATTTGTAGAAGCAAAAACTTCTAGTTTCCGGCCACCTCCAGTGACTAATCCATATACGTTATTGGAGAGTGGATACTCTGTGTGCAACGTGTCCGCCCCGCTAAATAGCAGAGAACCGAATTGGATAGGTTCAAAAAATATTACGCAGACGTAATAGGAATCTAAATACCCGTATAGATCCGACCTGATCAGAAAATTCCATTCAAGAAGTCAAAATCCCTAATTGATTAGATTAGTTCGGAAAAGTAAGTATTACGAGTACGTAATATGAAATTTTGAGAATATTTGGGAAAGAAGTACCTTACTGTATGTTTTTTGATTTCACTTAAATCCCTATAAAAATCCAACCCAAAGGTGATACGATGCAAAAAAGACAACTAGGAACCCTATTCCTGGTAACATGCCTTATTTTAACAACTATACCGGCTGCGTTAGGCGTTCAGAGTACAAAGGTAGTAACTGTTGCAGGAGACGGAAGTGGAGACTACAATTGTGATGGAAAAGCCGATGATGTCCAGATTAACCAGGCTCTTGAATTTGCTGCACAGAATCCGGGCACAACTGTCCACCTTAAAGGCCCGTTCACATATGATATAAGTGATTCTCTTCGGATCGGCAGCAACACAGTCCTTGAAGGAGATTCCGGTACAAAGATTAAGCTTGCCAAAGGACTACCTGTCTGGGGTGGGCGTGAGAGCAGTATTTCAGACAAGAAAGCCATGCTTATGGTTAGAGGCAGTTCTGCAAGCGGCGTTACAATAAAAGGCATAACTGTTGATGGCAGTCAGTCCGACTATTATTCTGGTGTCAGGCTCGGAACCTCCTGTTATAACATGGCAACTATAGTAAACTGCAACGGATTAACAATTCAGGATGTTACGTTCCAGAATGGATGTAATGATGCAATGCTCATTTCACAATCCAGCAACGTAGTGATAGCTTCCGTAACTGTAAACAAATGTGGACACGATGGTGTATATGCCTATCATGTAAACGGCATCACAGTTAAGAATTGTAATTTTATCAACCGGACTAATTCGTCCGTTAGATTCGATTCCGTTATCAATGGTGTCATGAAAAACAATGAATGTACTACATCTGGCGGTGGATACGCAGGCCTGGAATTACAGGGAACTCTTAAAAACATAGAAGCTTCTGGCAACTATTTCCATGACTTATCTGCCCCTGCAGTAGTGCACTTAAATACAAAAGAAACTGGTGTAAATATCCACGATAACAGAATTGAAAACTGTGGATAAGATATTTTCTGATTGGAAAACTCTCAGTTAATCAACTGAGATTTACTCCAATTTATTTTCGAATGAGATCAGGATTAATATAAGATCAGTAGTTAAAAATTGGCTGTTTTCCTGTGAACTTCTAGATTTCTATAATCTTGTGCCAAAGATATCTACTTTTTTACCTAGATTAACAGCATATTCTTGTAATACTCCTCTTTGTTTGAAATCATCCATTTTGTTTGAAATCATCCATTTTGTTTGAAATTCATCCATTTTGTTTCCAAACCACCTGTCTTTTTTGAAATCATCTGTTT
>NZ_LZPK01000273.1:0-27191 GCF_001729375.1 Methanosarcina sp. A14
TTTTTATATGTTTATTTTTTATTATACTTATTATTATACTCGTTGCTATGTATTCTTCTGCAATATTATTAACTTATTGTCCTTTAGATTGCACATCTACCAGGATAGATATACAGAAGAAAAGCTAGGAGTTAAGAAAAAAATCAGTTTGGCAAATACTTCGATCACTGTAAAAGCATATTGTGGATTCAAAGCGACAACTAGGACTAGAGGAGTAAATAAGACATAATAGGATATGGTTTAAAAATTTAGACTTATCAAGACCACGTTCAAATTTTCAGTTAGATATAGAAAACCTTTCTAAAGGCTATATTTCGGGGTAATCCCTCAGGCACACTTTTTTAACATCATTAAGAGCTTTCAGAATATGACGAATTCTGCGTTCTACAAGCTTTCCTTTCATACACCAGTAAAATGGCCTGTTGTTCCCTACTGAAGGAAATTTAGTACAGGAAATATCAATTGGGTGGAAATAAAAGATAGTATGTCCTCTTTTCAAACTCTGGATAAGCCCATTCAATACCAGAGGAGCTCCAAGAAAGCGGAGTATCGGGCCTCCTGAAGCTGGAATTTTAAGTACATTCTGATAATATGCCCAGGGAAACTCAATAAAATTTCTATCGCCGCCTACCTCAAGCCCGTTCTTTAAAGGGTAGTAAGGAAAAGATGAGACTGTCTTAAGGAACGAATCTGTTTTATTATAAAGAGAATTTACGGAAACTGAGGAATCATATTTGAACCCGATGTTTTCAAGTGAATCCAACATCCAACCACCTACAAAAGCATTTGGTGCCCTGTAACCTGCTACTCTCTCTCCACTAACTTTTTCAAGAATTCTTTTCGCAAGAAATGTTTTCTGTTCGAATTCCTCGTTACTCATTAATCGTTCCTTTGTCTCAGGATTGATTTTGCAGGCGTGATGCAGGCCATGACATGCAATTTCATGCCCTTTTTCCGCAATTGACTCGACAAGTCCAGGATAATGTTCTACAATATCCGCAACTACAAAGAAAGTAGCAGTTACGTTGAACTCATCGAGAATATCCAATGCCCGTTTTGTAGGTTCAGTAAGGTAATCGTACCTACCGTCCCATTGTTCAAAAAACTCATTCACAGTCCTGTAAACAGCGTAAGGAGAACTGCAGACTGAAGGAATATGGTACCAATCTTCAAGATCCACTGTAACTGAAAAACTCCCCCTCATAAGACCCCGCCGCGCGACCAAATGCGCTTATAATGACATAACAAATTTCTGACTTATAGTGAAATTACATGCGAATAGAAGTAAATGAGAAGCCTACTTTGTAAAAATTGTGATGCTTATAAAAGGGCAACAAGAGTATAAAAAAATTTTTGATGATTTAATTGAAATAAAAAGTTGGAAATAATCTTGAGAAGTATTTTTATATTTAACACTGAAAATTTAATTAAGAGTCCAAAAGGACAGATGGATATAAATATAGGATCAATAGACAAATTTTTATTTTGAGAACCTGGAGAGACTGATAAAATTTAATTTGATATTATTTATATCTCATAATAAATTACTCGAAAATGCAGGAATCTTTTATAGTATGTCCGAGCCACGCCCGAATCCTACAGAATAAGTTGCAGTGTGATATCTGACACTAAAGGAACTATAAAAGTTGAAACCGAGATAAGTGTTACTATTTTGCAGGAAGATTGAAGAAACAGCTAAGAATACATTGCCCGAATCTAATTTCTTTACATATAAAGAATAAGTTTACTGTATAAATTTATTAACTAGTGATCATTGCTTAAAAATTGTAGGATCAAAGTTCATTAGCGCACCTCGCTGCAAGTAATGGAGTATTCAACTGAAATAAACTTCTTGTATACTGCCGTAATTAATAGATCTTGTTTTGTATGTTTTCCAGAAGCTTTAGAGGCTTTAAGAAAAAGAAGCTGGTAAAGTTTTACATTGGTTAACCATACAGTCTACGAGATCAAAAAGAAATATTAATCTATATGCTAAAATTTAACTGATAATATTCTCTGAAGATAGCTTTTTTCATGCCTTGAGAGTTGAGACTAAAAAAGTATAGGAATAAGAATGAATGGAAAAAGTCTGAGACATCGATGGCAAAAAAAGAAAAAAAAACGTATTCTACTTTACAATTTTAGTTTTTTTGATCGCATTAGGGACAACCGCTCTTTCCACAACATCGCCTAGTATAACTGTTTATGTTTCTGCCGACGGAAGAGGGAATTTTAATTGCGACGGAAGTAATGACCAGATAGAAATAAACAAAGCTTTCACATATGTTGCAGAAAATCCTCAGTTCACAACCGTTTATCTGAAGGGCCCCAATACATACATCATCTCGGACAGTATTTTACTTGGAAACAACACTATTCTGGCAGGAGATTCTACAGCCGTAATCAAACTTGAAGATAAAGCAGGCTGGTCAAGGAATAAACCCCTAATTACGCAGATGAACAGTTTTGGAAATCAGAATATCACTATAAAAGGATTCGAAATCAACGGGAATCATGACAAGAACAAAGAAAAAAAGAGAGGAGAGGGATATTACAATCAGATTTGTTTCTCTAATTCCAGCAATATTCAGGTTCACTCTATGTACATGCATGACGGGCATGGAGATGGGCTGAAGATAGAGAGAAGCTCTAATATTCAATTTTACGATAACCAAGTATATAAACTGGGGCATGATGATCTTTTTGCCACCGATTGCCTGAACGTTGAAGCCTGGAATAATACAATAACCTGCAGGACTAACAGCGGTTTTAGAGTATGGAACTCAAACCATGTAAAATTCCATGATAATGTAATAGATTCCTTTTACCACTGGAGTGCAGGCGGCTCTGGAATTCAGATTGAGAAAACAACAGGCGTAATGAATGACATAGAGGTGTATAATAATACTATTCATAACACCTATGGACCCGGGATATGGCTGTTAGGCTATGGTAATTCTTACCCCAGGGAAGAGGCAGAGAATGTACATATTCATCACAATATTTTCTATAGCACCGGCACTAACCCAAACATAGATTGGGTAGGTGGTATAGTAACAAGTGGATTTTACAATACCCTTGTTGAGAATAATGTATTTGATGATACGTATCATGCTGCAATTGTCCATATGTATCCTACAGATGCTTCTACCGATCTTTCACCCAAAGATACAGGATATACCACAATTATCCGCAATAATATTATTGTAAACACGCTGCAACGTAAGAAAGGCCCTGACGGAACGGGATACGCAGTGATTAATTCTCTGCCTGAAACGCATTCCTTTGTGCTTGAAAACAACTGCCTTTACAATAACTCCGCAGGAAACTACAATAACGCCAGCTCGACAAGCAACATCTGTGTAGACCCTCACTTTGCAAACGAGAAAAATCACGATTATCATCTGAAATCAACAGGTGGAAGATTGAATGGAAAAACGTGGGTAAAGGATACTGTAAGTTCTCCATGTATCGATGCCGCTTATCCGGACTCTGACTATTCAAAGGAGCCAGGAAATAGTGGAAATAGGACCAACATAGGCAGGTATGGAAATACTGAATGGGCTTCTATCTCAGGAAATAGGCTCGGGTATGTTGTATGGTGGAACCAGCTATTTTCACCAGAATGGAAAACTTTCAGACTGCTACTGAAGATGTTTTTCTTATTCTGCTTTAATGTGTTATATTAAAGCTTCCTTAGCTTATTTTAGTAGCAGAATATTTAGCTAATTAGAAAAAACAGGATTTTATTTTAGTAGCAGAATATTTAGCTAATTAAAAAAACAGGACTAAACAATATATAATATTACCTGAACGTGATGTTCATTTACGGAGTGTTCACTTATTAGAATCAGGGATTATTTTTTGCAATTTGCGTAGCTGCAACTATAATACCATCTGATCCTTTAGTGCTTATTTTTTCGGCAGGGATACCTGCAATCGAGATACCTTTTTCATAAAACGATTTATTTACGACCGAGTTTGCCCCAATCGCTATATCGTCGGCAATTACGATATTTCCAAAAATTTTGGCACCAGGCCCGATATATACATTATTTCCAATTTGTGGGGCTGAAACTTCAGCCCGGCTAGATCCTATATTAGTACAGGCATGTATTCTGCAGTTTTCTCCAACCCTGGTATTTTTGTTTATAATGATAGTTCCTCTATGGGCGATACACAATCCTGGACCAAAGACATTTATTGGGATACTGAACCCTAGATGGACACTCATCGTGTAGAACCTGAATAATAAGTATTTGAGATATAACTTGGAAATTAGAGATTTCTTGCAGTTGTTAAAGTACTCAGTTTTTCGTAGTAATCTCTGAAATTTCCATATATCGTCACCAATTAGTCTAGGGCTTCTACAGTGTTTACCTAAAGAAAACTTGTCTGCTCTGACATAGAAATCGTAATCTGCTTTTGATTTAATAATAACTATACCCCTGTACTTACTTTTGCAGAATTTAGAAGTTTCGATATATCCTAGAATCTGCTAAGTTTAACTTCCCAAACACCCTGACGTGAAATATAGGCAAACCGATAAACCCTATGGATTAAAGAGATTTACGAGCTCAGAAGCCTAATACATACAACCGTAGACAATTCAGTTAATTATGGCAAGGATTTATATAAAAATTAGAGTAAGAGTGCTTCTTATAAAGATTACTTATTAATGGTTAGTTAGTTTTACTCCAACATTAAAGTGAAAATTAACAAGCTAATTTTTAAATTAGAGTTGACCTCAAAACTCAAAATTACATCTCATAATCCACATTCTGAAAAATCGATCGAGTTTTTTATCGTGGGAAATAGTTCTGAATATCCTATCAATTTGGAAATAAAATTGATTTTGGGATGAGCTCATTCAAGAAATTAAAATCAAATAAATTTTAAAAATTTAGACTTCCCATGAGTTTACTTTAATTTTCAAAGTTAAGATGTACTTCTTAGAACTCTAGTCATGGAATTTAAACAACAGGAAGAATGCAAATATTTTCAAGGAGGTTTTAGTTACAGTTTTGAAAAGATAAATTTTTTAATATTGAGGAATTATAGTTCAATGTATTGGGGATTTGAGATGAATGGAAAGGAGCAAACATATGAATGGGGAGACAAAAAAAAGTTATTGTTTCTTAGTATAATTTTTGTTTGTATAATTGTAAGTATAACCCTTACTCTATCAAAGACATCCTGTACAACAGTTTATGTTGCTACCAACGGGAGTGGAGACTTTAACTGTAATGGAAGTGACGATCAGGTAGAGATAAACAAAGCTCTTGCATATGTTGCAGAAAACCCAAAATTCACAACCGTTCATCTGAAAGGCCCCAGTACATACATCATCTCGGACAGTATTTTAATTGGAAACAACACTATTCTCGAGGGAGATACGACAGCTGTAATTAAACTTGAAGATAAAGCAGGTTGGCCTCTAGAAAAACCTATGATTACGCAAATGGACAGTGCTGGAAATCATGATATTACTATAAGGGGATTTGAGATTGACGGAAATCACGACAAAAATAATGAAAAGAATAGGGGGAAAGGATATCACAACCTGATCAATGTCCTTAATTGCGAGAATATACAGGTTCACGATATGTATATGCATGACAGCCATGGCGATGGGTTTAAAGTCGTAAAATGTTCAGGTGTTAAGTTTTACAATAACCGAGTATACAAGTTAGGGCATGACGTCCTCTACGCTATCTATTCTTCGAATATAGAGGCCTGGAATAATAAAATAACGTGCAGAACGAATAGCGGTTTGAGAATTTACAATACAAACCATGTAAAATTCTATAACAATATAATTAACTCAGAAGGAGAGGGCGGGGCAGGAATTGAAATCCAGAAAATTGGCCCGTCAACTGTGATGAATGATATTGAAATCTACGATAATCTGCTATATGAGACGAACGCAGCAGGTATATGGATTACAGGCTACGGGGCCGGGTATTCAAAAGATTCTGCAAAAGACATATTCATACACCATAATAAATTTTATAAAACCGGTACTAACGAGGGTGCGGACTGGGCAGGGGGCATAGTGCTTAATGGTTTCCAAAATACCTTGATAGAGGACAATAAATTCGATGGATGCTATGGAGCTGCTATTGCCCATAAACAGGTCAGTAATGAATTTTCGGCCCCAGGTTCAGGCTATACAACTATCGTGAGAAATAATATAATAATTAATACACAGTCCAGTCCTGCAGCTGGGGAAGGATATGCTGTATACAACCAGCTAAAAAATACTCATTCCTTTATCCTGGAAAACAATTGTCTTTCAGGCAACGCCGGTGGGAACTATATGAGTGCAAATTCTACCTCAGACATTGAAGCTGACTCAGAACTTGCAGCAAAGTTGAACACCAACGAGACTTTGGGTAAGGACTTTCCCTGGAGTGAAGCTATGTCTACTGGACCACAGACGCCTTATGAGATAAATGAAAGCAAAGTCCAGACCGAACAGGAAGAAAGCTTCGAGTTGAGCCTTAAAAAAGCTTTTTCAGAGTTTAGAAAGTTCCTGAAAAAATTATTATTAAATATTTCGATGCAATTTGATAAGGCAGAAAACCTCAAGGTTGCTTTACCTTTCATTATTTCTGACAATCGGCTGAGAGAAGAAGCCCCAAATACCACTTTTAGTGATAGTGAATATATCGATGTCGGAAAAAAATCCGATGGAGGCATTTACAGAGGTATTATAATCTTTGAGCTGAGTTCACTTAATCATACTGACCAGGTTGAAGAGGCCACTCTATCTTTATTCTGGTACTACCCGGAGAACCAAATAAGATCAAAGGATACTATACTGGAAGTATACAGACCTATGAAATGGTGCAGAGAACATGTTACCTGGCAGCAGAGGGAATCTAATGACCCCTGGAAAAACTCTGGAGGGGACTGGTATGACAGGAATGGGGTCTTCCAGGGAAACACCCCATATGCCACGATAACTATCAGTGGAGACGAGAACCCTGATAACCGCTACTACGATCTGGATGTAACAGAACTTGTGCAGGAATATATAAGTGGAAAGTATGAGAATACAGGTTTCCTTATAAAGGCTCGTGAGGAAGATGAAAACTATATAGCGTTCTACAGTTCTAACTGGCAAAATAAAAGTCAGAGACCCAAACTCACTATAGAGTATATCTGAATGTCGATAAAGTTAGTCTGGAAATAGTTTGATTCATGAAGAAAAAAGCAACGTTTAGATATAAATAAAGAAGTATTTAATTTTTAATGCTACACTTCGTACATCTAGGATTACATTGGGGGTTACCTTTAGTGTTTGGGATTTCCATACCCCAACTGAGGGTTCTGGTAGATCCGAAATATCTCTTTATTGGAATCTCCTGCCTAACTTAATAGACAAAACAATAGGGAAATCGGGCAGTGTCTCGGATTTACTGTAAAATTGAAGCAAAGTTTTTGAATACTATGAAGAAATTGACCTCCAGAGAGAGATTTTCTATTCAATAACTTTTTGAGATTTGTGATTTTACCGAAAAATCGGTACACTGTCATTCAAAAAGGAATGTATGAAAAAGGAAATTAAAACAAAAAATCCGGAAGAATAATCTTCCGGACTTTAACGAGCAAGTCCTACTCTTTCATTCATTTTCTTCTCGACCTGCATATCGAAAAGCATTCCGAAAAGGAGCATCTGAAGCCCCATGCCCAGTACAAGGAAACCAAGCAGAGGATAGTAGGAAGGAAGAGGATTTTGCAACAAGACCTGCAAAAAGCCCCAAAATCCTAAAATAACACCCACAGGCAAGGCAACCATTCCAAGGAAATAAAATAGTACAAGTGGATGGAAGTCCAGCACCGTATATTTGACCCTCAGTCTCCATAGAAAACCTCTAAAGATCATAGGAGCTACTTTGCGAATAAACTTGCCGTAGTGAATCTTCGATCTCTCTCTACCATACCGGGCGGGCATTACCACATCTATCACTCTCATTCCAAAGGCATTAAGCTTGATCAACAGATCGTTACAATAGCCATAATAAGGATAGACTGAGTCTAAATCGATGACCTCCAGGGCCTGCCTGGAAATAGCTGTATATCCATTTTGAGGGTCCATAACCTGCCAATAACCGCTGCCTATTTTTGTAATAAAGCTGAGGAGAAGATTTCCAAGAGATCTCCATTTGCTCATTCCGGCCCTAAAATTATCAGTGAGTAATCTGTTGCCTTTTGTATAATCAGCTCTTCCTTCAATGATTGGAAAAATCAACCTGGGAAGTTGAATAGGATCCATCTGATTATCTCCGGCCATAACCGCAACAATGTCCATCTCGTCTTTCAGGGCAAGTTTATACCCGTCAATTATTCCTGCACCTACCCCTTTGTTTACTTCATGGAGCAAATAGACGATTCTGGGGTCTCCGAACTTTTTTACAATTTCTCCTGTCCGATCTATACTACCATCATCGATTACGTAAATTCGGTCCACATATTCAGGGATACCACTTAGAGTATCACCTATAAGCAACTCCTCATTATAAGCAGGCACAACAACTCCAATACGCGTGCTCTCAAGCTTCCTGAATATAGGATCCACATCAAAACTCAGATAGTTAACCTTGAGTCCTTCGGTTTTCGCTGCAGAAAGCAAAGACTTTAAAGTTAAATGCTGCCCACTTGAACTGATTTTCTGCATTGAATCCGCAGCTATTGCAAGAAAGCCTATTTTTTCCTTAAAAGTACTTTTTCCATTAAAGAGCATTACTGTTTCCTGCTCACAAGAAATGCGACAGGGCCACGAACCCACAGATAGGTCAAATCCGTGTCTTAAAGGCTCAAGGACATGAGAAAGCAAATCCATATCCTGTATGCATTCCGGATAGATAAGAACCACAAGTTCAGAATCAAGAGATGCCTTGTAGAGGACATCAAGTAATGCCTCCTCCCCACTGGAAACAGGAACAACTCGTGCCCCTCCCAAAGCAGCTACTTCCATAGTTCGATCGGTAGAGCCTTCATCAAGAACGAGTACACGGTCCGCGTAACTTGCCGCAATCAAGACTTTGCTTCCAATTGAAGTTTCCTCGTTCTGAGCTGGAATTAAGACGGTAAATTCATGCCTGAGCAACCTATCGGGAAGTTGAGATGACGAAGATACTATGCTAATAGGATCAGAGATTAGAGAATTAAGACCAAGAGTAAGGGCTGAAAACAAACCCAATCCACCCCCTTATACATATGCATATGCTATAACCCCCTTTATCTGTATAAGTGGAAAAATATTAAAGGCTATCATACTAAAAATTGTTGTAGTAATATATATATAAGGTTAACATTTAACAAAGATATTCGCGTAAAAATATTAATAAGGAAAAATTATCCTTACAAATGATCTCTATGAACAAAAATAAAAGAAATTAATTGACTGGCTAAGACCTCCTCATACAATCAATAGTAGACAAACCGTAATTTATATAAGTAAAAAGATATAAAAATATAAAAATATATGATTTATTCATATAAATAGTAGATTTATAGACAAATTGAGCAAATTTTTACTGAACTGGTTTTTTAAATAGAATATTTTTCTATTTTTTTGAAAAAATGATTTTGAAGATGTAAGACTAACGAAAATAAAATCGAAGAATGATTCAAATAGAAAAGAACAAAGCTTGCCACTGAAATAATTATTGAAATAAGCATTAATGTATTGTTAAGGCAATTTCACAAGTCTAGCAAGGGTTTGAAGTGTATTGAGAGAGATAATTTCATACGGTATAAAGGTGTTTGATGCTTCCCTGCAAACTATAATTCCTAATATCGGATAAGCCGAAACTTAGTGAGCAACTTTCTAGAAGGCAGCTACCAGAAATACTAAGGATGGAAGATACTGAACAACTCAAATATCAGCAGGCAAAATGAGCAAAATAGTACAATAGTGAGAAAAACTAGAAAAAATATTAGTTAGATGCCAAAACATACATCACAATAATTTTTATGTATCAAGAGGCAAACATTACATAATAATGATGACTGAAGAACCTTTACATATCGACACGGCGATAAAATATTTCTGATTATTCCGTTATTAGTATGGCAAATCTAATAATTAATAGAATAATTTATCTTTTTTTAGATAACTAAAATGAAACATTTTTTATAAAAGATGACAGAATATGGAAAAACCTGTACTGGAGAGATAGAAGACAAAATATTATAACAGTTAGGATTTGAAAGATATAAGATATCTGTGAAAAATATATATTCGGGGTTTCCGTGGGGACGAGATTGATATGACAGAATCATCGAGATAGGTTCCTAAATAAAAATAACAAAAATAGAGTGGACCAAATATTTAATAAAGTTAAAGATCCAAGAAGTATGGTTAAGGGGGATACTTTGATCAAAAAAGTGAAACAAGACAAAGAGCTGTGGTAGCTGTTTACAAAAATGCGGGTCTCAGCTATGATTCCACTTTCGGATACCATGATTGTTTCAGGTTCAGGAATGGAATGCACCATCCTTTCAGTCCATATAACCTTAACACAAGAAAAAAATTGATATCCTTGAAATCTCACTGAGCATAATGGATACCACTCTTTTCAACCAGATGCATCTCTACTTCAATCAAGTATGGAAGCTTATGGAAAAACTCATTGATACAGTTGAATTTCATAGAGGCGTACTTGCGGTTCTCTGGCAATACATATATGCAAGGGGATTCCTGGAATTTTACAAAAAATTTTTCAGTGCTGCACTGAAAAGGTTGCCTGGAACATCGGGAACTGAAGTATACAGATGGTGGAAGAATAATATAGAAGTTAAAGCAGGCTGAAATGAGAAAGGAAAAGGACATGAAAGGGGAGAAAAAGTCCGTAAAAAGTCATTTGGAATTACAACAAAGAATATTTTGTGTTGAAAAAATAAGTTATAAAAATTATTATGTTGTGGGGTTGTATGGAAACTGCAAAAGGGTACGTGGAGAGAGTTACAACAAATCTTGATGTGATTCTCAGCGTCATGGGATTCGGTTTAGGATTATTAATTATCTCTTTGTACTACATCATCGACCTGAACCAGAAAGATATTGGAATTGCCATTCTTTCCTCCTGTTTGATCTACTTTATATTTAGAAATAAATTTAAGAGTGAGACCGCAATATCTTCCCGAGAAGACAAATTTAAAAGTATACTGGAAATCTCGTTTTATCTCATTTTTCTGGCATGCGTTTTCATATATAGCACAAATCTGTACTACAGACCGATATCTTCCTTTATATTGATATGTATCCTTGCAGCCATTATCGCCTCCCAGATTCTTTATGTTAGAGAAGGAGACGGAGTTACCTCTTTATTATTGCAGATATTCCTGCTATCAATTCTTATCAGAGTTGGAATTTTTTATAATTTTCCAAGTCTAATGGGATATGATGCTTATTTCCATGCCAGTATGGCAAGGGCAATTACTGATACCGGATTTGTTGCTCCGATTGAAACAAGCAGTAAGTACTTCTACTACCCACTTTTTCATATTTTTGTTTCAATTATTCAGGTAATGAGCGAAACCGACATCAAAGACGCAATATTTTATTCCATAGGGTTTGCCAGTGTTTTCAGTACTGTAGGCATTTATCTAATAGGAAAGAAACTTGAAGGCGTTCAAATGGGGCTGCTGGCAACTTTACTGATAAACTTAAATAATCATAATATCGTCGCAGGCATTACGAATATAACTCCTGGTTCTCTTGTTCTTTGCTATTTTATATTCATTATATACGCGATCTTTAGCGAGAAACAGAGCTTGAGGTATACAGGATTTATCCTGTTAATTACTGTTCTAATGGTTCTGACCCATCAGTTGACAACTTTTGTGGTATTTCTTTCTTTAGTCTCAATTTGTGCAGGCAAATATCTGCACAATCATGTATACAAAAGTCTTTTCGCGAAAACAAACAATTTTAATTATATCCTCTTCTTTGTTATTAGTTTACAAACATACTGGATGTTTACGTATGTTAACTCAAATACCTCGTTTCTTGAAATGGTTCTCAGTCCTCTAATGGATGTCCTTCAAATCGGATCAAGCTACTCAAGTGCTGAACTTATTATGGGTCCCTTAAATAATCAGGAAACACTGGAAACGCTCTTACTCCATATAAGCTATCTTGCTCTACCTTTTTTCGCAATAGGAGGGGTATTAGCATGGCTTTCTCGCGAAAATATCAAAAAAGTCAATAAGTTTTCTATTGCTTTAGTTGTTATAATACTGTACGGTCTTGCCTATGGAATTCCTTTACTTGGAATGAGGAATTTCCTTACAAGCCGATGGTTCCCACTGATAGCAGTGTTCCTGGTACTTGTATCCGCCTCATATATGTTGAAATTGGTAAGTCTCCTTGACTCAAAAAAAGCAAAGATCCCTGTGATGTTCACAATTATTCTTCTATTTTCGTTTGTAATGGTTACAACCCCAGGCATAAATAAAGACAACCCACTTGTGGCAAAGGACACAACCGTAAGAAACCAGTTTAAAAGTATTGAAATCGAGGCCATTAAAACAGTAACCGTAAAGTGCTCTGGTAATATTTTGATGGATTCCCCATATGACAGTTGTCTTTTTTACAGGGACAGAGCATATGATACCAGGAACGCAACATATTTTAACATTCAGCATATACAGACTGGAGAGATTGATGGCGATCCTACGATTTTGCTGAGAAAATCAACTGTTAAAGAACCTATCTCTATCAATGATCCTGAACGCTATGGAATAAATATTATCCAGACATTGCCAGAGGGATTTTTCAACAGATTCAACGCACATGATTATGCCCGAGTATATGATAACGACGAGGTATTTGCTTACACAAAGGAAGGAAAAACGACCCGAAACTGAGAACCCAAGATAATCTTCGTTACTTATTGCGGAATGGAAAAAAGCCCACATGCTGGGATTTATGTTTTAAAGTTGGAAATAATTATGTCAAACTTTATCGGTAATGTGTTAAAACTTGTATCAGGAAGTGTTGCTGCACAGATTCTGGGTATACTTCTTGTACCAATAGTCACTAGGATTTACAGCCCTGACGATATGGGAGTCTTTCAGCTTTTTGTGGCAGTATCAGGCATACTGGTAATTTTCTCTACTTTTTCATATCAGTTTGCTATTATGTTACCAAAATCCGAAGAGGATTCCGCAAATGTGTTTTTCCTTTCCTCTATTTTAGTCACTTTTATATCCATACTCATAGCTGTAGCAGTGATAATCTTTCCAGAGGATATTGAGCATATTATTGAGTATATATTTCATACGAAAGGATCCTCAAAATATTTAATATATCTTCCTGCAATAGTATTCTTCAATGGCCTTTTTTTCGTGCAGAATTACTGGCTTTCAAGAAAACTACGTTTTGGAGTTATTGCAGGATCCAGAGTGTTAAATGCTTTATCGGCCAAAGTGCTTCAGTTAATTCCTTTCTGGACTGCATCGCCTTTGGGTCTAATAGTAGGTTATACCCTTGGATATGGACTTGCAGACCTTTCCATGCTCAGAGGTGTAAAAGAAGACTTTAAGGTCTTCAGGAAAATATCAGTTAAAAAAATGAAAGAAATGGCGATTGAATATAAAAATTTTCCTTTATTTAGTTCATGGTCTACACTTGCAAATACGATTTCTCCACAGGTGCCTACCTTCTTGCTCGCATATTTTTACAGCACAAGCGTTGTTGGATATTTTTCACTTGCAAATCAAGTAGTAAATATGCCCATGGGACTTGTTGGAACCGCTATACAACAGGTTTTCTTCCAGAAAATCAGTGAGGTGAAAAATGGGAATTCGAGCGGCGATATGAAAGCTATTGTAAGCGAAGTTTACAAAAAGCTAATTTTAATAGGAATATTCCCTATGATACTCCTGTTAATTCTGGGAGAAGAAATATTTACGTTTGCTTTTGGAAAAAACTGGTATGTAGCAGGCACTTATGTAAAAATCCTTGTGCCATTCATATTCCTTGTTTTCCTTGCCTTGCCTATTTCAACTCTCTACAGTATATTTGAAAAGCAAAAAGTCTGGTTTACTTACAGTACGGCTCTTTTAATCTCAAGGTTCGTAGCACTTGCTATAGGAGGAATTTATGCAAAAAGTGCTGAGTTTTCCCTTTGCTTGTTTAGCTTCACAGGAGTTATATTTGCTCTATGGAATAATGCATATTTGCTTAATCTTGTAGGGATCAGTAAAAGGAAAAGTTTGGAAATTCTAATTAAATATACAGCAATTGGGGCAGTTATCTCAATCCCAGTGATTCTACTAGAAATGCTCTCTGCAAATTTTTATATCATTATACTTACAGCTATTATCATGACCCCTATCTATTATGGGATCGCTCTTCGTGACGATCCTACATTCAAGAAGATATTTTCAGCCTTTCTCGTGAATATAAAAAATAGAACCTGAAAGGGTTTAATTTCCTATTTAGAAAAAAACTTATTGAAAGTTGATCTCTTAAGAATCCCATTTATAGAGAGAAAGTAGAGTTTCAGTCAGGAATAAAAAAGGCTCTTCGTTATTTTGTGTGGATATCTTCATAATATTCTTATAAAAACCAATGAGGTCCTGAATTGAGAATCATCTTATCCATACATAATGGCAAAGAGCCAAAAAAGGAAAGACCACTAAAAAACAATGAAAAAATAATTTCGGGATTTTCCCGACTTTTATATTTTTAAAATTTCGGTTTTTGTCAGTAAGTTTCGTTGTGAGTAATTTTATACAGGGTTTTTGCGATTGAATATTTTTTGCTCTCTAGAGTCACACTATAATAGGGAATTAGCTCAGGAGAAAAGCCCATAATGAAATCCGCAAACCTAGAAATATTTGCTGCCATTACGTTCATGTACTCGAAATTTCGGGACTTTAGGTCAAGAAACTCGTTATAATACAGAAGAGCGTTAGGACCCAAACGGCCAAAATCCGGGTTCAGGGCTGAGGTCCAGGTTACAGTGCACTTCTTTCCATATAGGTTTAAGTGAGCTGCAATAGCTTCGCCCTCAGGAGTCTCTGTGACAAACATATAGCCAATATCTTTTTCCTGAATTAGCTTAAACACTCTTTCGAAGAATCCTCTGGGAAGAGGAGGGGCTAATTTCTGTTTTTCGTAGACCATTGAGAGCAGATGGTAATATGTTTCAGGATCGTTCCAGACCCTGGTTTTAAGTCCTGCCTCATTTGCAGTTTTAAGTTCTCTTCGAATCTTTCTTGAAATGTTATTATCTACATCTTCGTTCAGATTCAAATAATGGGTATAGTGCACAGTGGAGTCCCATCCGTTCCACGTAAAAGGTCTTACATCTTTAAACCCTGGAGCGAACGCAAGGTGAATACTATCAAATCCCTGCTTGCAGAGGAATTCCCTGAGAGGATTAAGAATGTCGTGAACTTCCTGTACCCGTTTACTTGCTTTGGAGCTATTACTCTCTTTTATAAGAGGCCCGCTGTAGCTGGTCATATTACAGGTAGAATTCGCTACTTTCAAAGCTCCTTTGATATTTTTAACAAAAAGAGGACATCCTCCCACAAGCTCGTCTTTTCTGAAACAACCATAAATTTTAAGATCCTTCGATAGGACATCTCTACAAATTCCAAGCCATTCACTGGTATGAAAGAGTGTACCAGGTTGAGCTTTTTCTACGAGCAAATCCCATTCATTATATTCAGATGGCGCTAATTCTCTAACTTCAATTTCGTCCATTTTAAGCCCCGTTCAAATAGATGACTATTATTACTGATGAGTTATAGGAAAATACAAGGGTGATTTAAATAGATGACTATTAGTATCCTGATGAGTTATATTATCCTGATGAGTTATAGGAAAACATAAGACTGATTTCAAGCCCTCATTTTTTGGCCTCAATTTCTAATTTGCAGACTTCGTTAACCTTTTTCGCAACGCTATACCAGCTGTAATTTTCAATAACATAACTTAAACCTTTTGAACCCAATTTCATTCTTAAATCGGGATTTTCAAGTAACTTTAAGATACCTTCTGCAAGAGCACCCTGGTTTTCAGGAAAGACAGGAACTCCACCTCCAGAAGCTTCAAGTACGTCGGATACGCCACTGATATTGCTTGCAACTACAGGTTTTCCGCAAGCCATGTATTCATATAACTTCAAAGGAGACAAGCCTATTTTTGCGTTTCTGGCAAATATAAAAGGAGCGGTACAGATATCGCTGGCATTAATGTAGAGAGGCACACGATCGTAGGCAATCACACCCGTAAAAATGAATCTGTCCTCAATTCCGAGTTCCCGGGAGAGCTTCATAAGATCGTTTTTCATGGCGCCATCTCCAACAATCAAAAAGCGACATTCTGGAAATCTAGGAAGTACGGATGAAGCTGCCTTTATTAGATACTCGACACCCTGCCAGGGAGCAAGATTACCCACAAAGCATACAAAAGGAATTTCAAGATCCAGACCAAGTTCTCTTCTGCAGGTTTCCTGTTCCAGAGGTCTGAACAGGGAAGTGTTTGCCCCATTGGAAACCACGACTATTTTTTCTCCAGGGATTTTATAGTCCTTCTCAAGATTTGCTTTTATCCCAGGAGTCACAGAAATTATTTTGTCCGAAAACCCGAGAGCTTTCTTAAGAATAAACAGTTTTAACCTAGCATGTGTAGAGAAATATCGGTTTGAGAAATTACTTCCTTTTCTGGGATGCGAGAATTTATTTCCTTCAGATTTTTCCCTGAGAAGGTTCTTTTCGTCTTCAGGAATTCCATTTAATTCATAAACAATTCTTTTGCATTTGCTTTTACAGAATAGTCCAGCAAGAAAGCCAAAATTAGGATTGCGAGTATATAGCACGTCAAAAGTTTCGGAACCCAGAAGGTATATGGAATTTCTGAAATAGCTCAAAGTAAGTGAGAAGAAATTTCCAGGAGGGACATAATGGCTGTGAACATTGACCATGCTCGAAAAGGAAGTATGACCAACAGTAAAAATATGAATCTCATTGTCAAGTCTCGCAAGATTACTAACAAGCTCGTACCTGTGAATAAGCGAGCCATCAGCAAGAGAAAGGGGCCTTACAATATCAAGAAAAAGTATTTTCAACTTATCACCTGTAAATAAATTGTCTTTTCGAGATCTTTGCTAATCTTCACTGCTCCCTCTCCTGTACATTTCTTGAGTTGTTGACAAAATTTTTTGAGATTCGGGATAACAATCCTGAAAATCCCTGATCCCTGTAGTAAGCCCTTACTTCAGGATCCTGGATTTTTTTCTCCCTTCGAATTGCCGAGCCAAAATACCCCCAGCAGTAGGCAATGCCTGTATAGTAGGGAGACTTCACAGAAAGATAAAATACGTTTAAGAGAGCCATGAAATAATTTTTGCCAAGGTAATAAGCCATCCATCCGTTTTTGAGATATCCATTCCAGAGTCCGTTAGCTGCACTCGTTTTACGCTTCTGGATCTGGACTACCTCAGTATACTGCATGAGCCTCCAACCTCGCAAGAGAGCTTTTATATTAGAAATTGAGTCTGGAGACGGCTCAACCTGATAACCGCCAGTCTCGAGGAAGCACTCTTTCTTCCAGATCCTTCCTGTACCTCGAGGAAGATCTTTTGCAGTTACTTCCAGGGAAAGTTTTCCGTCATTATCATAATATATTCCCCCACTTACAATTCCTAGAGAACTATCCTTTTTAAACTCAGCCAGAAGTTTTCCGAAATAATTTTTTTCAAGCACCGTATCAGCATCAAGAAGGCCTACATACTCGAATTCAATATTATTTTTCCTACAATAATCAAGAGCATAGTCAAAGCCCTGTTTGCAGACATAACTGTAGTGAAAAGTAATGTCTCTTGGTCTTGGAGGTAATCTTATACTCTGGATCCAAGAGCAATTTGACTGCAGGTCTTCGAGAATACGTGGTGTTTCATCTGTACTTCCATCATCGACTATAATCCATAAATCAGGTTTTAATTCCTGTCCGATTACAGCCTTCGAAACCTCGGGTAGATTTAGTTCTTCGTTCTTTGCAGGCGTAACCAGCAGATACTTTCCTTTTAATTCAGCTCCTATCTGCCCACCACCTGTAGATTTCTTCTCCGCTTGTCATCCATGCCCCTTTTTCGGAGCAGTACTGAAGCACCTTCTCATACAGCTTCACCCAACCTTGTCGAAAATTGCAACTGAACGCGAAATTATGCCACAGCAGGGTAATAACACCATTGAGACTTGCTGTAGTATCAATCAGACTTTTTGTGCGTTCCCAGGCCTCCTCAAAAGATTTTGAAGTCGCAAAAAGAGCAGTGTCCATAACGACAAGTGGAATTTCGAGGATGGCAATTTTTTTTCCTGTATTAAGGTTATATGGACTGAAAGGATGGCACATTCCATTCCTGAAGCCGACTGAGTATCTGTGCCCGAATGTGGAGTCGTAGCTAAAACCGGCACTTGCAAGTATTTCCCAAGAGTCTGGAGTTTTGAACCGGAGGTAATGATTGCGAAAACCTATTACTTTTTTACCCAGAACTGCTTCAAGTCTTTCTTTTTCTTTTTTTATTTTATCAGGACTGTCATATGAATAGTAACCTCCGTGAAGACCAACCTCCCATCCTCTATCTAAAACCTCTCCCAGATGATGTTCTATGTCTTCTATATCATACCTGAATCTTATTGGATCGGCTTCCGCAGTAATGAAGTAAAAAGAAGACTCTGCTTCAAAACTGGCTTCAATGTCCATAATTTTAGAAAAATTAAGATATGGGGAGTAGTCTATTCCTCTCAATTTCCACAGTAACTGAGCTGCAGAATCCTTGAAATTTAATCGTTTAAGGCTGTAAGCTGATGACAACAAGCTATGGGAAAGAGGCGGGTAAATATCGTCTACGTCATGAGTCAAACAAACGGCAAATGATTTATTTTCAGGGAACTCGACCTGCATTCCATTTTCCATAAGGTACCTGGAGACCTCGGGCTCAGAGGCATTTAGGAGATCTTTTTCAGAGAAAAGAAAACGCTGGTGTTCATCCAGCTTTTCTGGATAATACTCTTCTTTTCGGGTGAAAATGTCCCATGAATC
Organism: Methanosarcina sp. A14; assembly: GCF_001729375.1. Taxonomy (NCBI): domain Archaea; kingdom Methanobacteriati; phylum Methanobacteriota; class Methanomicrobia; order Methanosarcinales; family Methanosarcinaceae; genus Methanosarcina; species Methanosarcina sp. A14. The sequence goes on from NZ_LZPK01000273.1 coordinate 19,076, forward strand.
CTGGTTTTCCATTAGTAATTTATACATAAGACTCATCCGAAACCGAAGATAAAGAAAGTCCAGATTTTTTTTCAGGAAGACTTTCTATAAGATTGACCATGAACTCGGTAACATTGATTTTATCCCTGAGAAGAGCAGCCCTTTTAAGACCCCAGCTTTTTTTAAGTTCCGAATCTTTGAAAAGTTCTGTGATTTTTGTCAGGGCAAATTGGGAATCACTATAATTAAAAAGCAAACCGTACTTTTTCTCAAGTTCAGAAAAGTTTCCCATAGTTCCTGCAAGAGTGGAAATATAGATTGATGGAGTTCCCAGGATTGCACTCTCAACAGCCATCGTTGCTCCTTCACCCACATATAGAGTGGCATAATAGAGCAAGTGGTGGATTTTTTCTGGAGAGACCCAGAGTTTATACTTTTCAAACTCTTTTTCCAGAGGCCCTTCTGAAGTTATGAATACTTTTCCGAATTTTTCAGCTTCCTGGACAAGTGCTACTTTATTTTTAATTCCATGTTGACCGACATCGTGATGCGCACCCCATGAAACAAAGCGAAGAACCGTAAAAGGTTCCCCCTCCTTTACTCCGAGGTCTTTCAGGATCTCAGGACTGGGAGTAAAATAAGATGGATGAAGATAAGCCAGTTCATGATATCCACTATACCTGATCTGTTTTGATCCTTCATTTTTTAGATAGCATGAAGGAGTACAGATTATGTCACAAAAAGGATAGGTTAACTTCTGAGCCAGTACTGCATGCTCGGTGTCATTAAAAATTATGGATTTTTTCCGCTGTATCCAGGCTACCTGAGCTACAGATGGAGAAAGAATACCGATAAAAAGGTCAGGATCAAATTGCTGGGTAATTTTAAAAGTTTTAAACTCTCTTATGAACCATTCTTCAAGCAAATTAACCTTTCCTGGTTTTACTTTACTCAAAACCGTATGTGGAATTCCGTAGGCATTCAAGAGCTCTATTACTACATCCTTGTCTCGCGAGACTACCATTACTTGATGCCCTTTTTTTTCAAGACTCCATATAGCGTTTTTAAAAAAATGAACATGGGCTGGATGCCCTATATCGACAAGAACTTTCAATTTTTCACTCCCCAATTAATAATTCCCATGACTATAATACCAAAAGAAAGTCTGTCTGCTTGAGTAGTCTTTCGAGATTGAGAATCAGGAAACTAACCTCGAACCTGATTTAAAAGTATATGAGATAAATTAATATCAACAAATCAGGAAATCTTCCTGCCTTTTTCTCTCTTAATGTGACAAAAATATGCAGTCAAATTCTGGTTTTCACTCAACCCCGGTTTCAAACTGTTCTATCAGATAGAACTCTCCCCCCATATTATGTTAAAAAGTGATGACTGTCCGTCTCCAGCGGCTGGAGCCCCCCTTAACAGTGCCCATATAAAACTAAATTTTTTAATATAGTTGAAGCCATTAACAAACAATATTATGATTAGAAGATAAATGGCTCAAAGATAAATAGCTATGGAAACATAGTTGCTAAATTAAGATAACGGGAATTATCAGTGTGAGAATTATAGATGTTATACTCTTAAAAATAGGAAAATAAATATTATTTATTTTCATCTAATTTGGTAAAAAAATAAACTCACCGGAAGAAACAAAAGAAATACTGAGTAAATAAATATATAATTACTAGGAGGATTACTTTGTAAGAATTATGCTAAAGCTTGTGAAGAGGAAACTAGCAATAAAGCATACTATAAGAGGATAAATTCCCATATCCATTGAGTCCACAGAAAACTCATCTTCTTTTCTAGAAGCCAGCAGCATTTCCTTCATACCCACAAGAGCGATTAGTCCCATGACCGTTATCCGATAATATATAGGAATTCCAAAATCCGTAGAGAGGAAGCAGATACCTAAATCTGAAAGAGAATTCACCATTGCAAACTCTGCACCCAGGCCAAGTATTGAAAACATTATAAGATCCCCCAAAACTTCTGTAAAGGAGTTATCAAAATATGTATTAACTCCTAACTATACAAGGTATAAACCTTTAAACTATATAAACTTGCTAAAAATTAGTACAAACTTGTTGTAGAAAACCGTATAGATTGGAGGTTTCTCTAGTAAAACCTGAAAAGAGTTCCTATCAAAAAATAAATAAGAATTGGAATTGATTACTCTCCAATTCTCAATAAAGAGGTTTAATTTATGAAAATTTCCGTTATAGGGTCAGGATATGTGGGCTCGGTCACAGCCGCATGTTTTGCAGAAGTCGGGCATGAAGTAGTCTGCGTAGATATCGACAAGAAAAAAATGGATCAGATAAATGCAGGCATTCCCCCGATCTATGAAGAGGGACTTGGAGAGCTTTTGCAAAAATATGCAGGAAAAAGTCTCACTGCAACCACTGACTATGAATTTGCGATCAAGAATACGGACATTTCCTTTATCTGCGTAGGAACTCCTTCCGCAGAAGATGGAAGCATAGACCTTTCAATTGTTCGTGCGGCAACAGCAAGTATAGGGGCAGTACTGGCAAAGAAAGAAGGGTACCATGTAGTGGTTGTTAAAAGCACAGTTGTGCCCGAAACAACTGAAAAATTTGTTCTTCCAATCCTTGAAGAAACTTCAGGAAAGGTTGCAGGAAAAGACTTTGGAGTCGCAATGAACCCCGAATTCCTCAGAGAAGGAAAAGCCGTCTACGACTTCATGCATCCTGATAAAATAGTTGTGGGAGCAATTGACCAGAAATCAGGAGATCTTGTCTCAGAACTTTACCGGAACTTTAAATGTGAGATCACCCGCACGAGTGTATCAACAGCGGAAATGATCAAATATGCAAATAACTCCCTTCTGGCAACCAAAATATCCTTTGCTAACGAGATTGGCAATATTTGCAAAAGGTTAAACGTTGATACCTACGAGGTTATGAAAGCGGTAGGTAAGGATTCCAGGGTATCCCCAAAGTTTTTGAATTCAGGAGCAGGATTTGGAGGATCCTGCTTCCCAAAAGATGTAAAAGCACTTATAGGAAAGGCAAAAGAAATAGGATATTCTCCAGTGCTTCTGGAATCCGTAATTGGAGTAAACGAAAAACAGCCAATTCTTATGACCGAAATACTCCAGAAGAAAATAGGAAGCCTTGCGGGAAAAAAGGTTGCAGTCCTTGGACTTGCTTTTAAAAACGACACGGATGATATAAGGGAGTCCAGAGCTATCCCTGTCATTGCTGAACTTCTAAGACTAAGAGCAGAGGTTTCGGCTTATGACCCAATGGCAACCGAGAATATGAAGCGAATCTTTCCAACAATTGAATACTCAGGGAAAGCTAAAGATGCTCTTGAAGGTGCTGACGCCTGTCTTGTAATGACAGAATGGGACGAGTTCAAGAACCTTGACTCTGAATTTGAAGTCATGAAAGGAAAGATAGTAGTTGATGGAAGGCGGGTAATTAAAGCTAAAAATATAGATTATGAGGGGCTCTGCTGGTAAAAACCAGCAGAAATTATTTTTTATATAAATTTATATCGTATAACTTTGCTGAATTCTGATACAGCATAACTTTGCTGAATTCTTATACAGTATAAATTTGTTGGTCTCTAACTACCTTATTGACAGGATCTTATTTGCTTGAATGTTCCTTTACCTCTGATAGAATTTCTCTTAAGTACTCAAGTACGTCTTCCCTAAGATTTTCGTTCTCGAGGGCAAAATCTACTATTGATTTCACGTACCCTAACCTGTCACCAGTATCGAATCTTTTTCCTTTGAACCTACACGCGTAGATCATCTGCGATTTATTAAGGACCCGAATCCCATCAGTCAACTGAATTTCGTTTCCTACACCTGTTCCGGCTTCTTTTATACAGTCAAATATTTCAGGGGTGAAAACATAGCGGCCTATTGCTCCTAGATTGGAGGGTGCATTTTCAGGTGATGGCTTTTCGACAATATCCTCCAGTACATAGAGAGAATTACTAAGAGGTTTACCCTTTATGATTCCGTAACTACTTAATTTTTTACGAGGAACTTCCTCCACTGCGAGCGTGGATCTCCCATATTTCTCAAAATTATCTATGAGCTGAGCAGTGCAGGGCTTGTCATTCACAATAATATCGTCTCCGAGAAGCACGGCGAAAGGTTCATCTCCAATATGGTTTTCTGCCCTGAGAACCGCATCCCCTAGCCCATTAGGTTCTTTCTGGCGGATGTAGTGAATATCAACAAGGGAGGAAACATCCCGGACAAGCTTAAGAAGTTCAGTATTGTGCTTTTTCGCAAGATGCATTTCGAGTTCAGGAGAATCATCGAAATAATCTTCAATTGCCCGTTTACCCCTGCCTGTGATAATGATTATATCCTCAATTCCCGAGGCAATGGCTTCCTCTACAACATACTGAATCACAGGTGTGTCAATAATTGGAAGCATCTCTTTTGGCATCGACTTAGTGGCAGGCAGAAAACGAGTTCCAAGACCAGCCGCTGGAATAAGTGCTTTTTTAACGGTCAAAATAAACTCTCCGGTGAAGGAATTCAGTGAAAAGTTATTCATATAGTTAAGTAAATAATACTCTTTAACCAGAACATCTTTAATTTCCTCTAGTTATATACTCACCCCACATTATAGGGAATGAGATAAAAGTATTTTCTGATTGCTTTAACATTACAAAGTATTAATCGAAAGAAAGATTGTTTGGAAAGATTATTTGGAGAATTTTCCATGCCTGCAAAGAATAAAATACTTGTGACAGGAGGAGCCGGTTTTATAGGGAGCCACCTAGTAGATCACCTCATAGAAAAGGAGAACATGGTTACTGTTTTTGATAACCTGAGCTCAGGAAAAATGGAATTCATAGAAAATCATCTTGAAAATCCCGACTTTACCCTGATAAAAGGAGATCTTCTTGACCAGGAGGCAATAGAAAAGGCCTGTGAAGATATTGACTTTGTTTGTCACGTGGCCGCAAATCCTGATGTCAGACTCGGAGCTTCAGATACCAGAGTTCATCTAGATCAAAATATTCTGGCGACCTATAACCTTCTGGAAGCAATGAGGAAAAACAATACTAAAAAAATTGCATTTACTTCCACCTCGACAGTTTATGGGGAAGCAAGTATTATGCCTACTCCAGAAGACTACGGTCCTCTTATTCCGATATCCCTTTACGGTGCCTCTAAGCTGGCTTGTGAAGCCTTTATTACTTCATACTCTCACACCTTTGATATGCAGGCCTGGATATTTCGCTTCGCAAACATCGTTGGTCCACGCAGTACACACGGAATTACGGTTGATTTTATAAAAAAACTGAGGAGGAACACGAATCTGCTGGAAATCCTGGGAGATGGAAAGCAGGAAAAATCCTACCTTCATGTTTCGGAGTGCGTTGACGCAATAGTATTTTTAATTGAGAATAGCAAAGAAAAGGTAAATATGTTTAATATCGGCTCCGAGGACACCATCAGTGCCACAGAGATAGGAAAGACTGTTATAGAAGAAATGGGACTTTCTAATGTTGAATTTACCTACACCGGAGGAAATAGGGGCTGGAAAGGCGATGTGCCAAGGATGAGATTAGGGATTGGAAAAATGAAAAAGTTGGGCTGGAAACCGGTCTATACATCGGAGAGAAGTATTAGGGAAACGGCGAGGGCATTGCTTGGGGAAAAGGTAGTAGACTAACTTTTATTCCATTTTTCTTAAACAATTTTTGTTGATCAGTATGGGAACAAAGGTAAAATTACTGCTTGACTTCGCTTTTGACTCTGAATACGTACCTTTGTATTAAAGAAAGTTCGCGGTCTGTGAATCCACCTACAAGAAACATCATCACCAGATAGATAAGTACACCCATACCTGCAATCTCAAAAAGCTCAATGATGCTTGATATAGCAAAGTAGGAAACAAAGAAATACATAACTGTTGAGGACAAAACGCTTTTTGCAATATCATGAAGATAAAAATCAAGTTTAAAGTGTTTTAAGGAAATATGCATACAAAGCACAGCCATTAAAAAGTAAGAAAATAAGGTTGACAGTGAGGCTCCAACAATTCCAATGGAAGGTATCAATAGAAGGTTAATCAATACATTCGAAACTGCTGCAACAATATTAATGTAGGTCGAAGTTTTTGTTTGCTTGATAAGGAGCATTGTATTGACAAATATCTGGAAGATTCCTGCCAGAAGACCTGAGAAGGCAATAATGGGAATTACAACCCAACCCGAAAGAAAATCATCAGTGGTAAGGATCCCAAGCAAAGGTTTTGCAAGAGCTGAGAGACCGAAGACTGCAGGAATTGAGAAGAGAAGGAAATATCTTAGAGAATGAGACATACAAATTCTTACTTCATCCATTTTATTTTCATCGAAAAGCTTTGATAAGAAGAAGAATGAGCTGAAGAGAACTTACAAAAAGCTGTATAAGACTGCCAATTGAACAGGCTGCCGAATATACCCCCACGCTTCCAAGGCCGAGAAAATAAGTAACCATATATCTGTCACTTGACTCTGTAATCCACCTTACAAGCGAATTGGGAGTTAAAGGTAGAGAAAAGTGCAAATACTCTTTTATGTAAGTAAATCGCGGGATAACGAATCCTATCTGTGATATGATCATCAGAAGAGAAATTAAAAAAATGAAGCCCTGTACAACTAAAGTAGCCGCGATTACACCAAGAAGCCCGTATCCCATTTTGAGAAGAAAGAGAATAAAAAACAATTTTCCAAACGTTTCAAAAAGGGTTAAGTAAGAAAATGTCTGAATTTGCCTGAAAACCCTGAAATAAAAAAGAGATATCGACTCGATAACGCTCAGAAGAATTAAAAGGGAACCTGCCTGGATAAAATAAGTTGCATGAGGGTCTTTAAAACCGAAGGTGGCAAGAGGCTCTGCAAACGTATAGAGTAAAAAAGAGGCCAACAGACCGGATATAGTTACAAAAAAGAGAATTGAATATACTGCTTCCCTTATTATTTTGATTTCCGTTTCAGAAGATAAAAACCTGACAAAACCCATAGAGAGGCCCATCAGTGCAAGGGGAGAAATAAGAGATACAGTGGTATTGATCTGAGCCCAGAGCCCGTAGTCGTATGTTCCAAGGGTTTTTGTGATTATCGGAAGCAGGAAAAAAGTTCCCAGGCTTGTAAGTACCTGAACTGCCCCGATAAAACCAACATCCTTTGCAAATTTTTGATATGACACCATATCACCTTAAAAAGAACTCCGTTTTTAAGAATTACCATTGAGAGAAGTCATGAAAATAGCCTTACACGAAAGTTTTTCTTACGACTTGACCCGACGCATTATCCAGAGAATGATATTTAAATCCTTTTGAACACTGATCATTTTGATCAAGTTTTAATCTCTCAGCAGAGGTTCTATTTATAACTATATTATAATAAGTTTCATTCATATAGAATACCTTTAATTTGAATAAAAGTTTGGAGACATCATACTTATATTCAGTGTTAACTTTAAATTTATTTAGATACATTTTTTCAACCAGAACCGAATTTCAACTGTCCCCAATAAGAAATTTCTACAAATGATAAAAGCCTTTGCGTTAAGATAAATTTTAGTAGAAGTTCAATGCACGTCTGGGAAGGACTTATTGAAAAGCAGCCGAAAAAGTTCAAAAGAATTAAGGATGTGAACGCCGTAAGTTCTGGCTTACTAAGAAACATAACTAGAAATAACACAGAGAATGTATAAATCCAAAAGAGATCCTAATCCAAAATATATTCTGACCTTAGAACAAAACTTTTAGATTTTTACAAAAAAGAATAAGTTTGGGAGCAAAAACAAACAAATTAATCCTGATTAGTAGGTCTAGAAACCATACTAACTCGCTTGAAAAATTCCTTCTGGAGAATTTTAAAAATTCATGTTTTTCGTACATTAAAAGAAAAAAGTTCCAAAACATCCGACGGCAGAAATTTATTATCAGATCGGAAGTGATGGAAATTTTTATTTGAGAATGTAAATCTTACCTATACACCAGATTCAATTTTGGTACCTGGCTCATGTTTTCGCAGTCCGCACTGTAGAAGGCGATATAGTTATCACTTTCACTGCGGGCTTCTATAAAGAAACCTGTATTTTCGTACCTGCCACTAACATACTCTTTTACAAGAT
>NZ_LZPK01000274.1:0-6942 GCF_001729375.1 Methanosarcina sp. A14
TTTAGGTATATATAATGAGTCAATCCAAGCTTATGATAAAGCCATAGAAATAGACCCGAAAGATTCCGATACTTGGTATAACAAAGGTAATGCCCTTTCTGATTTAGGTAAATATAATGTGTCAATCCAAGCTTATGATAAGGTCATAGAGATAGACCCAAATTATTTCAACGCCTGGTATAACAAAGGTGTTGTTCTTGATAATTGGGGTAAATATGAAGAAGCAGTCCAAGTTTATGCTAAAGCCATAGAAATAAACCCAAAAGATTCTGATGCCTGGCATAACAAGGGTATTGCTCTTGATAAACTTGGCAGGCATGAAAAAGCGGTGGTATGCTACAACAAAGCTAAAGAGGTTAACACAACAACAATCTTCCCTCTAGAGAATAACACGACAACAATTGTCTGATGATGGACAGAGAGCAGAACATCTCACATAGGCAATATTATTATAATAATAGTTCTCAAAGTGTCTTTGCTTGGTTGTAATTTCAGAGTATTTCGAGAAAGTTCAATATTTGGCAGGTTGTTTAAATAAATATATAAACAATTTATTTTGTCAAATGCTTATCAAATATTTTACAAGATATGAATGATGGATCGTGAAGTCTGTTGCTGAAAATCGCAAGCTTAAAAGAAGATATCAAACCTGGACAAACAACATAAATCTGGAGACGTTTTAATATTTTCGAGTTTTTGACGATGGCGGTTAACTGCCAGCAGAATCAATGCCAATTTTTGATTATCTCAAAAATATTAAAAAATCTCGAATAGGAAGAAACAATAAGCGAAGGTCAATCCGTAATGACCGAATAAAGGTTCAAAATTTGCCTTATCGTGAAAGCGTGCTAACTTGTTTCATGGTGTCGACGTATCATAAAACGATAAACAAAAAAATGGAGGGACAAGAAATACGAAGAAAAATATTGGAGAGAGATATACTCTCTCCAATATAGGGTGTAGAGAACATGAGAAAAGATATAAAATTGATAGTGATAATGCTGTTAATCTGCGCCTTAATTGAGATAGCATCGGCCTCGATGTCTAATCCACAAGGTGGTTCCAACAATCGGCAAGTTTCCGAGTCCGCATCCCCACCTTCCGCTGATATAATGGCGAAAACCAGCATGCAAGGCGAAAACTTGCAGTTGAAAGCGGAAAAAGTTGCCGATATCAACTGGCAAAGCGCCTCCTCCAAAGCTAAAGGAGGTAAACATACCACAAAAACGGATTTCCGTTCCCGTGTGGAAGATAGCTCCAGCAAAACATCCAGAGACGAAGATGTAAAAACCTCTGCCTCAGGCAATACCAACAAACAACAGGGCACCTGATTAACGCATTAACAAAAACCCAGACAGCTCTAAATTGGAGAGAAAAACACTAACAGGCTATGAAGTAGTTTAGGACTCACGCATTTGAGGTACAAAATCAAATTCAATAGGCCTTATGGTTAGATTTGTGTTTTATACAGTTAAGGGCTTAATGCTATTGATTTCTCAGTTCAACCGCGTAAGTCCTAAAATATTTCAAACTCATCTCTATGAATTAAATTTTATTGGATAATAAGTATTTTTGTTGATATTTTATAGTGTTTTGATACTAAGGAATGAAGAAGATATAATTTCACGATTTCTGGTATCTATATTGCCTTGGGCAACGTATATAAAACCATTTCAAAAATGAATATTTGAAATTATATTTTTATCATTCCTAAAGTAAAAGCACCGCTAAAGATACAGTTTATGAACAAGAACAAAGAGTAACTCAATTCATAGAAATGGAGTTCTGGTTATGAAAAGATATCAACAAACCAGAACTCTGTACCAAATACTGTAAATCCAGAAAGATAATATTATTCAGATATTATAAAAGAAAATTTGACCACAACCTTTCTAAAAGAAAGCTTGGCCAAAGATTTTTTTCAGAATCTGAACCACACAAAGTAGATTGCAGGAGCAAGCATAGCCCAGAGGAGAAGCGAGTAAACCAGCCCTTTTTTCCACCCGGACCTGAGAATAAAATAACTTGCAGCAAGAGCGCAGCAAATGTCTGCCAGCATTCCCACAAGTGCACCTTTAGAAAGCTGTTCTGAGATCAGGAGCAGTTCACTTCCCTTATAATCTATGCTCAGGCCCAGAATTGCTGCCAGATATACTGCGGGAAAAGCTGCAAAAACTCCTCCCAACCTGCCTCCGAACTTCTTTGCAACAATTGCGGAAATCGCAACAGCGCTTCCTCCAAAAAGAAAGCGGAGGAGAACCGGAAGTAGCTCTATGTTCAGCATTGTATCCCTTTCTGTGTACTGGAGTGCTCCAGATACGCAGTAACACAATTTTTCTGGAGAATTGAACTTGTTATAAAGTTTGTTTTAATGTTAATTTTCATATTTTTCCCTGATCTCTGATTCTTTAAGGACACTGAGCCCCAGTTTCTCAAGGATTTTGGAAATCTTTTTCCTTTCTTCACTTTTCATGGATTTCCGGTCAAAATAAGCAAAATCAGCCTTTGATTTTTCAATTGCTTGCCTGATCAGGGCTTCATCCACAAATTCAAGCTTGTACTTGGGAAAATTGTGCCCAAAAGAGATTTTGGTTTCAAACAAAAGCTTTGTCTGGCGCATGGCATAATGTCCCCCTCCAAAACCAATGGCAACAGGCACTTTTTCAAGGGAGACTGCAAGGATAGCTTTTGCAGCAACCTCGCCTGCCTCAGGATCATTCCACTGCACTTCAGTGCTTCCTATTTCGGCATAAAGGGAAGGAACTGAAAGTTCAGTCGGCCCATGGTGGGTCACTTCAAGAGTAACATCGTATTTAAGGCCTTTTTGCTCAGCCAGGCGCTTCATTTCCGAAAGGATGGATTTCATAGCAGCCGGAGAAGAGACTGCAAGAGATTTTGGGCAACCTCCAAGCCTTACATCGTCTGAGGGGTTTCCTGTGCAGTGTACGGTAAGGGAAGAAATCTCCTCTTTGCTCCGGTGTTTGGATGCGAAAATTATAAGAGAAGCTGGCAACCCCGCATTTTCAAGTTTTCTGTCGAGTCCGTCCTGGAAGACATGCGTTTCCTCAATATCAACGAGTCTGAATTTTCCGTCCTGCGATTCCCTGGCTGCAGAGAATCCGGAATTTTCAGGAAGCTCTAAGAGTTTCCATTCTATGAGGTTTAAAAGTTGGGTCTTAATGTTCTGGCTGGCAAGATCGGGGGCAGAACAGATGATTGTTATTTTGGGGATCGGGGTTTCGGAGAGGTTTTTTTCCTGTCTATCGGGGTTTTCTGGATTGCTGTTTTCTGTCATTTCTGATCAATTCGAGTCCTTATCACTTTACGTTCCCTATAGATTTCGTTAAGATAGATAAAGCCAACCCCGTAACCGCACGGTCTGGTGTAAACCTGAATAGACTATGAAGTGTTACCTTGAAAAATTAGAATCGGATAAAACCCGAGAAAAAACGGGAAAAATAGAGAAAGCACGAAAAATCCGGAAAAGAAAGTCCCTATATTAAGAACCGAGGTAAAATCTGAGGTAAAAAGCTTAAGCGAAGAGTAAAAAGAGATCTGAAGTAAAAAACAGTGCGAACCGTAAGCGAAAAGTAACGGAATATCTGGTAAAAGCAGCAAGAAGCTTACTTTTTTCAGAAAACTTGACAGAATACTGCTTTTAGAAAATTTTCAGAAAAATATTATTGGCAGAACCCTGCTCCCTGAGAAGCAGGACTCTGCATTTTTCTGTGGAAAAAGATTTTTAATGTACTGAAACAGGATTATCCAATGTGGATGTAAGAGTCCACAAGTTTCCTGATTTCTTCGTTCTTACCGTAGAGTCTCTCACTAAGCTGGTTGTCGTCAAGGCTTTCAAGGTACTTTATGTTGTCATCGATCATACCTTCGGTGAAGACATCATACTCCATGAAGACGTCTTTCAGCTTCTTCAGGGCCTGAGCGGACTCGTAGCAGGATGCAGGCAGGTGCTCAAGCTGGGCAAGCCTGTCCTTGTGTTCATCCTTGAAAATGTTGACATCAATGTAGAGCTTCTTTGCAACATCAAGGGCATTGTCCATTTCAAAGCCGTGGCGGATACCTACAGCAAAGGATGCCATCAGGAGGTAAAGGTCAGCTGATGGGTCAGCGGCACGGAATTCAAAAGTAGACTTGTAGCTGTGGCTCTTGAACTCTTCGCTATAGTTCGGGTTGGCGAGAGCTACCATCTTGCTGGATTCTTCAGAGAACCAGCCAAGAGGCACGCGGATCAGAGCAGAGCGGTTCCTGTCTCCCCAGCAGATGTTGGTAGGAGCTTCCTGGTGAGGTACAAGACGCAGGTAGGATGTAGGAATTCTGTTTCCAAAAGCAGTAATTCCTGCTGCAATGTCAAGAATTCCGGCTATTGCAATTTTTGCAGTGTCGCTAACTCCACCGTTCTCGACCATGACGCTCTTTCCGTCCTTCAGGAGCTTCATGTGGACGTGCAGTCCGCTTCCAGCTTTTCCGACAGTAATCTTTGGAGCAAAGCTTACAATTACACCGTACTGGTCGGCAAGCATCCTGAGCATCCACTTTGCGATAAGCAGACGATCGACAGTGTTCTCAAGTGAATCAGTCTCAAATTCGATTTCGTTCTGCTCGTAGTAGTATTTATCGTCAGTAAAGTTTCCGACTTCTGAGTGCCCATATTTGATTTTTCCGCCAGCTTCGGAGATGTACATCATTGCTTCCTTTCTGAGCTGGTCGAATTTGGTGAAGGGATTGGATTCGTGGTATCCTTGTTGGTCAACGGCTGGGAAAGCCATATTGACGTCTTCTTTGTTGGCGATGATGTAGTATTCGAGTTCGCCCATTGACTGAAGTTCATAGCCTGTCTTCTCGGTCAGGACCTGGGCAGCTTTCTTCATGACGGTTTCGGAAGAGCTTGCGAGAGGATTTCCGTCTTTGTCGAAGTAGGAACAGAGGATATCCAGGGTTGGGATTTCTTCAAAAGGATTCACGAAGGCAGTCCTGTATTTAGGAAGGACATAGAGGTCGCTTGAGTCTGCTTCGATGTATGTAAAAAGGCTTGATCCATCGACTCTCTCACCAGCGGAAAGCAAGTTGTCAAGATGTTCTTCGTCTCTGATCACAAAGGCGAGAGCTTTGAGTCTTCCATCTCCACCAATATAACGGAAAGTCAGCATCTTAATGCCGTTTTCCTTTATGAACTTAATAATGTCGTCTTTGGTGAATTCGCTTGCTGGTTTGTTGAGGTACTGTACCAGTTTATTAGGATTTAATTCTACGGATGATGCTTTCATAATTATCCCTTCTTTTTTTTAACTGCAATGTTCTAGGTAACCGTAATATTTTAGGTATTAAAGCCTCATTTCAATACCGAATATTTTTCAGGCTCAAGGATTGCCACATTGGCCATAATTTTGTTAACTCTTGCCTGCTAGGAAGAAGATAACTTACTGCTGTCTATATAAAGTTTTTCTTTTTTTAATTTTTCCATAAAAATACTATAAAAAAAGAGAAGGCAATACAGCTTCATTTTAATTTATTAAAAGTTACCTTTTCCTTACCGAGTTAAAACGCCAGTTAAAATCTAAGGTTTTACCAGTTAAGGGTTTTGCCTAATAAATATATCGGACAAATACAATATAGTCATAAAATTAGTCGTTAAATAAATCCAGTTCTCGGATTGATAGATGCAGACAAACTTGCATGCTTCTTATTTCGAGCCGTTTTACTGCTTGGGGGAATGGAGGTAAAAATATGGAGATTTACAGTGTTCCTGAAATTGCTAAAGATGTATTCTGGGTTGGGGCAAAAGACTGGAGCCGCAGAATGTTTGATGCTCTGGTTCCGCTGCCTCAGGGGACAAGCTACAACGCGTATCTTGTAAAAGGAGAAGAAAAAACAGCACTTATTGATACCGTGAACCCTGGTTTTGAAGAGGAGTTCGAAGAGAAAATAAACCTGGTTTCCAGCCTGGAAAAACTGGACTACCTGATTATGAATCATGCCGAACCCGATCACGCCAGTGCAATTCGTTTTATTATGGACCGGACTCCTGACTCGGTGCTTGTTACCACAGAAAGAGGCGTGAAAATGGCAAGCCTTTACCATGACCTGCCAGACGATCGGGTTAAAGTCGTTGCCGATGGAAATACTATTGATTTGGGAGGAAAAAACCTGCACTTTATCGAAGCTCCCTGGCTCCACTGGCCTGAAACCATGTTCACATACCTACCTGAAGGCAGGGTCCTATTCCCATGTGATTTCTTTGGGGCTCACACAGCTCAGGGCGTTTATGATGAGGACCTAGAAGAACTTATTCCTCTTGCAAAAAGCTATTATGGGGAAATCATGATGCCTTTTGGAAAAATGGGGGCAAAAGCCCTTGAAAAAATTAAGGATCTTGATATCGCAATTATTGCGCCGAGTCACGGACCTATCTATAAGAACCCTCAGCGTATACTTGAACCCTACGCAAAATGGACTACAGGGAAGACCGAAAATAAAGCCCTTATTGTCTATGTGAGTATGTGGGGCTCCACAAAAATAATGGTCAGGACAATCGCAGAAACCTTACTGAAAGAAGGTATAGATGTCAGAATCTATGACCTTGAAGTTGCGAATACAGGAGATATTGCAAGAGAACTGGTTGATTCCCGCGCTGTTATCCTTGGAACTCCAACCGTCCTTGCAGGCATGCATCCTCTTGCCCTTTACGGCACTTACCTGGTAAAAGCTCTCAAGCCACCTGCAAAATATGGGGTTATACTTGGATCTTTCGGCTGGGGTGGAGGCGCTCTGAAGCAAGCAGGAGAAATTCTGGTTCCCTCGAAGATGGAAATTGTTGGAACCCTTCAGGTAAAGGGCAAACCCAGGGAAGAAGATTTGAATAAAGTGGAGGAAATCGGCCTAGAACTCGCCAGGAAAATGAAATTATAACCTGAAAATATGTACATT
>NZ_LZPK01000275.1:0-3555 GCF_001729375.1 Methanosarcina sp. A14
GGAGCATTAGCTATGTCTGGATAACATCTAGCAGCTTCAGTACAGCTAAAAACTTTAGAAGCCGCAATGAGATATTTAATGTAGTCAATGTCGGTACACTTAGGTGGATTTATGTCCATAACTCCGTACGTTTTTAGAGAAACACTAAGCCATAAGTATATTTATAAAGATATCAAGTTTTCGGCATTTTAACTGCGTAAGTCCTAATAAATAAAAACATGTATGGTAAAATAAGAAGTTAAGAGTTTAATCAATCAGAGAGTTGATCGAACCCTTACTCAAACTGGAAATTGCAATTTATACCCTCCGGATCGAAACAGAGATTACAGGATACGCATCTTGCTTTTTTAACCTTCCCTGATTTGAATTTCAAAACAATGTCAGGTTCACTGATAAATGCCCTACTCATTGAAATCAGGTCTGCAGACCCGTTTTCAAGCAAATCATTAATAACCGAAAGCGACCTGATGCCGCCAACAAGAATAACTGGAATGTTCACTGCACTTTTTATTGCTTTAGAACAATCCCTGAAATATGCTTCTTTTGCAGGAGTATTGATTGCAGTCCTTATAGTTACCCCACCTGCTTCACTGATTCCTCCGCTTACCTCAATTGCGCAGACTCCAGCCTTTTCCAGAAGCTTTGCAATTTCTACGGCCTGGAAAATGTCAAGTCCCAGTTCAGCCTTTGAACAACAGGGCTGGAAGCCATCGGTAGCATTCATTTTGACCAGAATGGGAAAAGAATCTCCAGCCTCTTCTTTTATGCGCCTGACAATTTCCGTGACTATTCTTGTCCGGTTTTCTACCGAGCCTCCCCAGCGGTCAGTCCGCCTGTTCGTATAGGGAGAAATAAAATTACTTAAAAGAAAGCCGTGGGCACAGTGAAGCTGAACTCCGTCAAAACCTGCTTTTTTTGCCCTGATAGCCGCCTTTGTAAAAGCTTCGATTACTTCCAGGATTTCCTGTTCGGTCATTTCTCTCGGCACAACTGCCGAATGGCTGTCTTTTACTTTCGAAGGAGCCATTGGGACAGGATATTCGTCTGAAACACTTGCCTGACGCCCTCCGTGGACTATCTGGAGCACGATTTTGCTTTTGTACCTGTGCACTTTTTCGGTTATTTTCCGGTAGGGTTCAATAAAACGGTCATCATAGATGCCCTGCTGGTAGATATCGCTCTGCCCGCCCGGAAGGACATAGGAATAGCCGGTTATGATCAGTCCGACCTCATTTTTTGCAAGCTCTTCATAAAGGTCTCCGAGCCGGAAAGTTGGCGTTCCGTCTTCTTCAGCCAGAAATTCGTGAGTTGCGGACCTGACAAAGTGGTTCTGGAGTTTCAGGTTGCAGACAGTTATAGGGTCAAAAATCATGAGAAAAAATAGGCTAAGGGAAGGTAAATAATTATCCTGACCCTTGAATAAAGGAAGTCGTGCGTTAGAGATAAAGTTCTCTTCAACTGTGGCAAGAGAGGAGGAAGAAAAATTTACTCAGGCAATTTCACTTATGAATTCAATAGGATTATCCGGATCATCACAGATATTGAGATGCAGTTTTTCTGAACCACCTAAATTAGTAGCGTAACTTGCCGTTACTCTTTGTTCAAAAGTAAATTTATTATCTAAAATAATTTTATACCTGTAGTATCCCGGTTCGACAGTTATTTCAGGCGAAAAGATTTCATCCTCAGGATTCATTGTGTAGTTTTCTTTAAATACAGATTTATTATAGAAATCAAAAATCTCGATATGGATTTCATGGCTCTTTTTATCACTATTTCTCAGGGAAAATTCTAATGGATCTAACGAATGATGTTTCTTAATTTCTGTCTCTCCTCCTTTATTATAATACCTCCACAGAAGATGGACAATCTTTCCATCATACTTCTCGTCAGTTGAAGCGATCCCATATGATTGATTAAAAAAATCCACATTGACACAGCCGTCAATTGAATCGTCTTCTACTGTGAAAAAAACACTACTTTGCGGCTTTCCGGCAATGTATCCCATATAAGAATTTACATTTGGTTTTTGAATCTCTCTTTCTTGAAGTTTAAGTTCATAGTCCTCTCCCATGAGGTCCAGATTTACAGTTCCGTTCGAGGCTAATTCCCTGAACTTCGTAGGGTTCACTATTACAGTTTCAAAGCTATCACATGATTCAGGAGCCTTAATTGAATTCCTGTCAAGTATTATTTCTTTAAATATATCGTTCTCATCAGTTTCCGACAAATTCTTCTTTGAATTTTCACTAACAGAGGTTTCCCTGATTTTGTCGATATTTGCTGTTGCTATTTTAAAACCGCCCCAATCTATAGGAGACTCAAGAAAACTGCTATTATTCTCTATTTTTAGAATCAGATTTTTATTATCAGAAATGACCCCGCTGTTTGAACCAGAAGGAACCGAAAAGATTACAATTCCCAACAAGATTAGAGCTGCAGTAATTATTATAATACGCATAAATTTCCCTCATAAAGTAAGTATTATTATGATATATATTAAACTTAGACGATAAAGTATAAAAACTAGCTGAAATCTTAACTTCATAATTAATAGATTGAAAAAACTTAAAAAATAGATTAATACTTTAGCTTATATAAAGTAATATATATAAAGAGAATATACAGCTTTACTATTATAGCTTCATATTACCCTTTATACGAGCTTCATATTACCCTTTATACGAGTTACAAAAATTTACTCAGGCAACTGTAATTCCGAACGTAACAGGGTTTTCTGGATCATCAGAAATGTAGATGTATAGTGCTTCTGAAGAACTAACATCAGCTGCGTAATCTGCCTGTATTTTCTGTTCAAAAGTAAATTTATTGTCCAGAATAATTTCATACCTGTATTGTCCCAACTCGGCCTTTATTTTCGGTGAGGAAATCTTTTCCTCAGGGTCTATTGTGTAGTTTTCTTTGAACACGGATTCATTATTAAAATCAAAAATCTCAATAGACATTACATGCTTTTTGGAATCACTGTTTATGAGGAAAAATTGTAAAGGATCAATTTCCATCTTTTCCAGCCTTTCCTTTTCTTTTTTCCAATCTTGCATAAATACAATGTAAACTGTTTTGCCATTATATTTCTCATCAGTGGGTCTAATGTTATATGTCACATTCCTGGGTTTACCCAGCCCAACAGACCCACAAAAACTGTTTTTTTGTAAATATAAGTCAGCTCTACTCTCATTATACCCTACAACAGGTCCCGCATAAAAGTATTCATCTTCAGTGTATCTGGACGCCTCCTGGATTCGAATTTTATATTCTTCTCCCATTAATCTAAGAAATACATGGCCACTGTCTGCGGCTTTCCTGAGTTTATCGATATCTATGGTTACTGTTTCAAAATCATCCAAATCTTTCGAGAACTCAAGAAAACTGCTGTTGTTAACCTCTATTTTTTGAATTATATCATTGTCGTCCGGGATGTCTTTGTTGCTGGAGCCAGAATAAACAGCAAAAACGGCAATCCCCAATAAAATTAATATTGCAGCGGCTAGAATTTTAAAACGCATAGCATTGCCTCAAAATAACATTGTCTCA
>NZ_LZPK01000276.1:0-6843 GCF_001729375.1 Methanosarcina sp. A14
TATTTGTGTATAAGAGACAGGTGGTGTGTATGGTATGTGAAAAAAGTTTCCCGCTCACATTACACATTACCCCTATTCAAACTGATTATATAAATAGCTATGCATTCTATCCGATTTATTATAATAAAAATGTTATAGTAAAGTATAAATTAGGGATTAACAATCAGATTTGATTTTTCTTATGCATATTTGTGTAACGGATATAAAAACTCTTTCAAGAGCTAAAAAACCATTAAAAATTGGCTCCAGGTATTTTAACCTCTGGGAAGCGGTTTTTTGAACGCCACTGCGGACAAGAAATTACGGACAAGAAACTATAATACCTGGCTAAGGGTTTTTATTGCTATGGAACTTCACAGGCTTTTGATTTACGGAGCAGCTTTTACTATAATGGGACTCTCGAATGCTGTTATCCCTATCCTTCCGGAGCTTGCGAATCTGAGTAATAATTCCTCTGGCGGGTTCGCCTTAAGCCTGTTATTTTCCGCCTACTTTCTCGGAGCCCTGGGAACAATGCTACCTTTTGGGATTCTTGCAGACAGGTTCGGTAATTTTAAGTTCATAGCACTAGGTATCATTCTTACAGTAATTTCAGGGTTGACAATTCTGCTTTCCAAAAACCTCTGGATTCTTTTGATTGCAAGGTTTATAGAAGGTTCTGCCTGCGGAGCCTTTTTACCGGCTTCCTTTGCCATATTATCCAAACTCAATAATCCAGGACGCTATCTAGGAGAGTTGACTTTTCTTTTCAATGCTGGCCTGGCCACAGGGGCATTTCTCTCTGGGTTGCTGGCAGACACCTACCTGAAAGGAGCGATCCTGGTCTTTACAATCCTCACTTTCCTTTTGACCATCTACCTGTTTTCCAGGCACAGAAGACTGGCTGACCCTGAAATCTCAGAGAAAGCAAGTGCATTGAAAAACTCTGACCTTTTTAGAAAGCCTTACAGAGAAACTAAGAAACTCCTCAGCCGCAGCAATATTGGGCTCTGGCTCAGTTCTTTTCTGCTTAACGGAGCCATCGGAGTGCTTGTAGCCTACTATCCTGACTACAGCCTGGGCACTATAACAAAAACTCAACTTGGGATCTCGATTTCCAGCCTTTATGTCTGTGCAATGATTACCTCTTTGTTTGGAGGACATTTCAAAGTAAAGGAAAAAACCTTAATACGAATTGGACTGGGGTTTTCAGCCCTTGGTGCTCTCTCTGCAATAAAATATCCCTTGCTGGGATTTTCAAGCCTTGGAGGAGGATCAGGAGTTGCAACTGTAGGTTTTGCACTCGCTGTTGCCAGAATGAATACTGACAGAGGCCTTGCAATGGGGTTTTTCAACACGACTATATATGCAGGGCTTTCTTTTGCCCCAATTATTGCAGGAATTTTTATAGATTTTGTGAGTTTTGAAAAGCTGTTTATAGCAAACGGGTGCATCCTTGCAGTTGGTATCATATTGAAGAGTTAAAGATTCCTCTGATAGAGGGATTTAACCAGGTTTTACTTCAATAAGTTTCCTTTGACTGAATAGCAGAGGATATTGCGTAAGATATTTATCCCACGGAATTTTCTGATATTCAGGAAGAGGTTTTAGAAATAAGAGTACTCTTTAGAAACAGTAACCGTTTTTAAAATAAAATTACTTTCTAGAATAATAGTAGGTCTCAAGATAAGAGTAATTTTTAAAAGTAAACGGCTTTAGAAACCAGGGAATAATAAACATTGAATGAAATATCAGCATAGGGCTGAGTACATATAATTATAATTGGAAAATCTATGAACTTCAAAAAACTAACACTTTATTCTTCAGTTTTTGCGCTCCAGGGGCTTTCAAACGCAGTAATCCCTATTCTTCCGGAACTTGCTGGAGGAGATAGCGGAAGTGTTGCAGTATCAAGCCTTATCTTTTCCGGATACTTTATGGGGGCTTTTCTTTCTCTTGTGCCCCTAGGAATTCTGGCAGACAGGATCGGGAACCTGAAGGTAATCAGATTTGGAATGCTCCTTACTGCTTTATCAGGTTTTGTTATTACATTTTCGGACATTCCATTGATTCTTGGGATTTTCAGGTTTTTGGAAGGAGTAGGTTGCGGGGCTTTTTTTCCTGCAGCTTTTTCCATACTTGCAGAATGGGAAGACAGCCAGCAAAGCCTTGGGGAGTTTAACTTCCTGTTAAATGCTGGGTTAGCTGCAGGCGTTTTCTTTTCAGGAGTGCTTGCTGGATTTGGAATTAAAACTGCAATAGCTAGCTTCACTTTCCTTGCAGGGCTTTCCTGCATTCTCCTTATCTCATACGGAAAAGAATTTACGCACTCAGAAAGCAAAATTCCTGCAAAAAGTCAGCAGGATACTTCTTTGCTTCCCGAATTAAAAAGTTACCTGATAAACGCCAGGAAAACCATGTTTCAAACCGATTTGGGAAAGATCTGGGGAATTTCGGTACTTCTTTATGGAACCACAGGTCTGTTAAATGCGAACTATGCGGATTACAGTGCTAGCTTTCTGTCAAAACCCGAACTCGGGCTGGCAATTTCAGTTTCTTATCTGGCTGCAATGCTTAGTTCCCTGATTGCAGGCAGGGCAGATTTCAATTATAAAAATATAGTAAGGACAGGAATAATCCTTGCAGCAGCAGGTATCTTTCTCTCGGTGAAACTGCCTTTACTGGCTTTCTTCCTTATAGGAGCAGGAGGAGGAGCCGCAGTTGTAGGGCTTATTACGGCTGTTTCCAGAACCAACTCAAGCGGCTTTGCAATGGGACTTTTCAATACCGGCATTTATGCAGGGCTCGGGCTGGGCCCGGTTCTTGGGAGCTTCTTCCTTGGGCCTTTAGGTTACGAGACCCTATTTTTTGGAAGTGCAGTTGCGCTGCTTTCAGTGTTCTTTGTAAAACTTGAATAAAAATACCCAATCCTGAACAAACACTCGAAGTATAAATGCAAAAATATAACAAAAATTGATTTCAGATAACTCCAGAACTCCACATAAGTTTTAAAAAGCACAAAAACCCTATGCTATAAATAAAATATAACATTTGAAAATCCGGTGATTAATTGAAAGTAAAGTCAAGAGTCCAGCTAAGGAAGAATATCAAGAACAAAATGTTGAAAGATCTTGTGTCCACTTTTGGCGAAGAGCTGTCATATCTGGAAGACAAAACCCTGGAAAAAATTACCCTTGAGGAATACTCCCTCATTCTGGTAGATGGCAAGCCTTTACTTTTTGAAATAGAAGGACATCTTTTTCCTACTGTCCGCGGAGCTCTTGAGATGGAACTTCAAAAGCGTGTTGTAACCGTGGATAAAGGAGCTATCCGTTTTGTTTCAAACGGCGCGGATATCATGGCTCCTGGAGTTGTAGCAGCTGACCCCGAAATAAAAGAAGGAGATCTCGTAATCATAGTGGAAGAGACTCATCAAAAACCTCTTGCAATTGGAAAAGCTATTATGGGAGGCCCGGAAATGGTCGAAGCTACTTCAGGCAAAGCCATAAAGTCTATAACCCATGTAGGAGACAATCTCTGGAACACGGAATTCTGATAGTCCTCATAAATCTACTTTCATTGAAAAAAACCTGTGGGCAGGAAACGCGACCTCCCTTAAATAGAATGAAAATCCGGATCAGCTTTATAATAGCAAAATTAATTAATATAGATTTCAATATAGGACATTGCGATTCGAATTTTAAAAAATATAATAGGTGCGCATAAATGGCAAAACTCATCGACAAGCTCCTTGGCAGCAATGTAAAAAGTCAAACCAGTCCCGAGGATTACACCGAGATTGATCTCAGCAAATATGAAGAAGTTCTCGAGGACGAGCCTGCAGAAACTTATGTGAAGATCGCAGAAGTCTCGAATATCAACCAGGTATCTCAGCTCAAGCAGGAAATTTATAACGGAAACATCTTGCTAGTAGATATTTCAAACATTAGAGGCGATGACCTGCTCAGAGATAGAGTTTTAAAAGAGCTGAAAGACGTTATTATCGATGTCCATGGGGATATCGCAGGGGTCAAAGGAAATACCGTAATTGTAACCCCTACAGGCATTAAAATAGACAGATCCAAGATTTCTGGTGGAAAATATTGAATCAGGATTTTTTAAAACAGGAAAGGTTTGAAACAAAAATTTGCTGTCCTCTATGCCAGGCAGATCTGGTGATGACCTGGCAGAGAGATAACATTCCCTATTTCGGGGAGATCATGTATATCAGTGCAAGGTGTCAGTGCAGTTTCCGCTTTGCAGATACCATGATTCTCTCGGTTAAGGAGCCCATGCGCTATGAGATGCCAGTTGAAACCAGTGAAGACCTGGATGCAAGGGTCATCCGTTCAACCTCAGGTACAATCCGCATCCCGGAAATGGGAGTTACCATCGAACCTGGATCAGTTTCGGAGTCATATGTAACGAATATTGAAGGCGTACTGCAACGGGTCCGGGATGTTCTTCTGACCACGAGCAGATGGGCACAGGGAGACGAAGAGAAATCCTCACGCAGCGAGGAGCTCCTTTGTATGCTTGAAGATGTGATTGAGGGCAAGAGAAAAATTACGGTCATAGTCGAAGATCCTCTTGGAAACAGTGCGATAATTTCAAAGAAGGTAAAGACTACTAGACTCTCCGAAAAAGAAGCCGAGAAGCTAAACACCGGCATGGTCGTGTTCGATGTTAACAAATCCGAGCTCGTAAACGATGTCTCAGACAATGTTAAGCCCCTCGGAGATTAATTCTTTTTTCCGGTTTTTCGCAGCCTGATAAATTCCGAGGGCATACTTCCAATATAGTTATTAACTTCTATTTCATAAAGACAGGCATACTGATGGCTATGAAAGTAATTTCACATCAGGATGCCACGTTCTCACGGTTCCATATCTCAAAATGTCACTCACTCAAAATATGACTTCCCGGAAAACCTTATATTAGAATTTCCGGAGAGAAAGAAAACCGGGTCAATTTAAAAAATTATTTAATTAGTTTAATAAGTTGTTTGATCAATTTGAAAGTTTGTTTGGTCAATTTAAGAGTTTAAGAATTATGTCAGATTGCTATAATACGGTGAAGGTATGGCAGAAAGCGAAAAAGAAGCAGCACTCCCCCCAAAAGAGGAATTCAGCGAATGGTATAACGAACTCCTTTGGATGGCCGAAATAATGGATGTCCGCTATCCTGTAAAAGGATTATATGTCTGGTATCCTTTCGGCTTTGCAATCCGAAGAAACACCTATAAAATTATAAGAGAAATTCTTGACAACAGTGGACACCAGGAAGCTCTCTTCCCTCTCCTTATTCCCGAAAATGAGTTCATGAAAGAAGCCGAGCATATTAAAGGCTTTGAAGATGAGGTATACTGGGTAACCCATGGTGGTAAAGATCCTCTTGACATCCCTCTGGCCCTTCGCCCAACAAGTGAGACTGCCATTTATCCTATGTACAAAATGTGGGTCAGGTCCCATGCGGATTTTCCTATCAAAATCTATCAGATAGTTAATACCTTCCGTTACGAGACAAAACATACCCGTCCCTTGATAAGGCTTAGAGAGATTACTTCCTTTAAAGAGGCTCATACAGTCCATGCTACCTGGGAAGATGCGGAAGCTCAGGTTAAGGAAGCTATTGGACTATATACTGAAATATACCGCAGGCTTGGAGTTCCTGTGCTTCACTCAAGGAGACCTGATTGGGATAAATTCCCGGGCGCAGATTATACCGATGCTCTTGATGCAATTATGCCTGACGGAAGGACCCTTCAGATTGGTACCGTCCATCATTTGGGAGATAACTTTGCAAAAACCTTTGACATTAAGTATGAAACCCCTGACGGTGAACAGCGTTATGCTTATCAGACCTGTTACGGGATTTCCGAAAGGTCAATCGCAGCTACGATTTCCATTCATGGAGACGATAAAGGGCTTGTTTTGCCCCCGGAAATAGCACCTGTACAGGTTGTAATTATCCCTATTATCTTCAAGAAAGGAGCCGAGGAGGTACTCGCAGCCTGCAAGGATGTCAAGGAACGCCTGACTAAAGCCGGAATCAGAGTCGAAATCGATGCAAGTGACCTTCGTCCCGGAGCAAAGTACTACAAGTGGGAAATGAAAGGTGTACCCCTCAGACTTGAAATCGGGCCCAGAGACCTTCAGAATAATGTCGCTGTAGCTGTCAGG
The DNA here is from genome assembly GCF_001729375.1 of Methanosarcina sp. A14. Classification (NCBI taxonomy): domain Archaea; kingdom Methanobacteriati; phylum Methanobacteriota; class Methanomicrobia; order Methanosarcinales; family Methanosarcinaceae; genus Methanosarcina; species Methanosarcina sp. A14. The sequence goes on from NZ_LZPK01000276.1 coordinate 6,162, forward strand.
AGAGATACCGGAGAAAAAGAACAGATTCCGCTCCCTGAGATCGAAACTGGCGTAAGCTCAAAGTTTGAGGCGATCCACGAACACCTGTATCAAAAAGCGAAAGTCGAACTTGAAAACCGCATATTTGAATGTACTGAACTTGAAGAAGTGAAGAAAAAAATTCAGGATGGAGTTGCAACAATTCCCTGGTGCGGAAAGAGAGAATGCGGACTTGCTATGGAAAACGTGATCGGTGCAGGAATTCTTGGAATTCCTCTGGAGCAAAAAAGAGGCAAAAAAGAAAAGTGCCCTATATGCGGGGAAGAAACCGAAACCCGTGTTTACGTGGCAAGAACATATTAAAACAAAAAACTGCTATGGCACAAGCGGAAAGCCGATCTAGCAAAAATTGGAAAGCAAATTATTAAGTGCCTGCTCCGGCTTTCATCTTTCTCTTTTTATTTTATGCATGTTATTATTTGAGTCTTTACAGCCTGAACCTGAAAACAAACTATCAGGAATTAGTTATATATAAAAACGTACTCAATTGATCTTGAATAAATGATCAGTAGAGATCAAGTGACTGAGCCTGAAAAGAAAGAGAAATAAAGTAAACTTAACTTGAGTAATATTAAATTATATTTGTGTATGGATAAATATTAAATAGTAAGTTGAAGAATTCTCTTTGGATTTCAGAAAGAAT
>NZ_LZPK01000277.1:0-8677 GCF_001729375.1 Methanosarcina sp. A14
TATTATTTTTTATCTTTTCTTCATTTATATTCCCTTTTCAGCCTCTTTATATTCAATTTAATTCTCTCAGGCGTGCCAAATAGAGACAATCATAATATTCAATAAGTTATTTGAGAGAAATAAAGATAGGCAACCTTATTCAGACTATAAATAGAAAATAGATCAGGGGCTTGAAATCACCAGGGGTGCTTTTGATGAGTCGGGTTAAAATATAAGAATCCTATTTTTGACAATAAACAATCATAATTTATTTATTATCATTTAAGGTTACTCCTCGTATCTCTAATAGTTCAGATAACCTATTCAAAGCATATTTTTTTTCATTTATCGTAATCTGTAGTTTATTAACTTCAGCTTCTAATTGCGCGATCTCAATTTTTAACTGTAGTATCTGCTCTTTAATAAGATCATTACTTTGCATTATATCCGCCCAATAACGATGTTTTAACCCTTAACTAAATGATATTACTTATGCAGATGGTATGTATGAATCGACGCTATGTGTAAGTCAACGCTACGTGTAGATCAATACTATATATAAGATCAATGCTATGTATAAATCAATACGTTTTCACTTTTTAGATATTTACTTTCTCATACTTGCCGCTGATAAAATACAAACTGTCATTATCCGTTTCTCTGCCTGTGCTGTTCTCTCTATTCACTTTCTTTTTAATATCACTTTTAACAAATGCAAACCGCATACTAAGAAATATACCTCCCAACGGATAGATATATGTACTATTCGAAAACAAAATCCACTAAAATATGAATTGAAATGCCTTAATCAAGAGCAGGTTGCATTATTCCTTTAAATAGTTAAAAAAGAAGCTTAAATAAAAAGACATTGAAGCCGTTCAACTAAAAAGACATTGAGGCCGTACTACAGAAGAAAAACACTTGTTTCGCAGTTATCTTATTCAAAAGGCAGATCCAGTGCAACAGGACTTGAAAACCCTGCTGTTTGCCTGGGCGTATGATGGCGAAATCTACGTTCAGTATCGTCAAAGTAAAAGTAATCTGAAGATTTAAATGAAGACGGATTTACCGGTTTGAAAGCCCTGTAATACAGGCGGAGAAAAAAATGGCATCAGTTGAAACGACTGAAAGGTTGGGATGTAGCCTTGGCTTTTTCTCAACTTTTGCAATCGGCACCGGCACTATGATTGGAGCTGGGATATTCATTCTTCCGGGAATTGCTTTAGCAGATGCGGGTTCTGGAGCAATAATCTCTTTTTTGCTTGGTGGGATTATTTCAATAGCTACAGCCATCAGCATGTCAGAGCTAGCAACCGGCATGCCTCTGGCAGGAGGCAGCTATTACTACATCAGCAGGACGATGGGAGCTGCGCCTGGTGCAGTAATCGGCCTTGGCTCCTGGCTGGCTTTAATCTTCAAGGGCACATTTGCACTCATCGGTCTTGCAGAATACGCTCAGGTCTTCTATCCCTTGCCTCTATATTTCGTAGCAGCTGCAACCGGCGTGATTCTGTTAGTGATTAACTACCGTGGGGCAAAAAGCAGCGGTTCACTGCAGAACTTTATTGTGATCTTTTTGCTTGTAATCCTATCTCTCTTCATAGCCCGAGTGTCTGTTATGGTTAATCCGGCTAACTTTTCACCTGCCACATCTTACGGGATGACCTCTATAATCACGACAGCAGGAGTTGTTTTCATATCCTATCTCGGGCTTGCAGAAGCTGCTTCAGTGTCCGAGGAAGTAAAAAACCCATCCAAGAACCTGCCTCTGGCGTTTATCGCTTCAGCCGTTGTAGTAACCTTATTCTACGTTGCCACAATGATAGTAATTGTAGGGTTCTTTAACCCTCAAGTAACCGGAAAATCAGTTACTCCTCTGGCTGATATTGCAGGTCTGATGGCAGGAGAGTCCGGAAGAATAGCAATAGCCCTGGGTGCGCTGCTTGCTACTCTTTCCACAGCTAATGGCGCTATATTATCGTCTTCCAGGTTTCCTTTTGCCATGAGCAGGGATGCACTTATGCCTGAATGGTTTGTCCTTATTCATCAAAAATTTGAAACTCCTCATAACGCTATACTTGTAACAGGAATAGTAATGATCTTGCTTTTATTCCTGTTTGACATAGAGGAGCTTGCAAGACTGGGTGGAGCTTTTAATATTTTGATATTTATCCTGCTAAATATGGCAGTGATAATCCTCAGAAAAAGAAACCTGCCAGGATATGAACCCACTTTCCGCGACCCGTTTTTTCCCTATACACAAATCTTCGGGATCGTTGGGAGCATAGTACTGCTTCCCCTGCTTGGTGGGCTACCTCTTCTTTTCACTGTAATGATGATTTTTGCTGGAATTGGCTGGTACTCACTCTATGGAAGGGGCAAAGCCATTCCAGAGTATAACTTATTTGACCTGCTGGAGAATACTGTTGAAAAGAAGGAAATGCAACCTGTTTCCCTGGTCAAAGTGCTTGTGCCGATCTCCAACCAGAAACATGAGAGTGACCTTTTGAAACTGGCAGATTTTATGGGGAGCGAGATAATTTGCCTTCATGTTATCGAGGTTCCGGATCAAACAAACTTAAAGTTAGCTCAGGAAGCTTACCATGAGAAAAAAATAGAAATGGACTGCCGTTTCAAAGAAGAATTTGAAAGTTATCCTACAATTCTCGGACATAAAAGAGAATATATTGCTGCCTTTGACCACAGCATATCAAACTCAATTCTGGAGCAGGCTGAAATTGAGCATGCAGACATGATTATTATGGGATGGCACGAGCCAAAGAGATTTGAGTACTCACATGGTGTTACAAACCAGGTTCTCCTGTCCTCAAAAAGGCCAATCGCGTTATTAAAGGGGCATCTGCCTGACAGCATCCACAAAATCCTTGTAGGGTATAATGGTAAAGAAAACTCGGTCTATGGTCTCTCTCTCGCAGAAAAACTGGCTGTAAACACAGGCGCTGGAATAGAAATTATCAGTATAATTAGTCCTGATGAATCTCAGGAAAACAGGCAGAAAATTACCGACGAACTAGAGAGCCTCGTTGGAAAAATCAGTTCTATACCTGTTAGTTTTAGAGTACTGACTAAATATTCCATAGAAGATGCTCTACTGGAGGCCTCAAACAACAATGACCTTACAATCATTGGCGACTCAAGTGAAAGATTTAAGATCTCTTTACTTGGTACTCTATCGCAGAGGATTGCAAGGCATTCTAAGAAACCTATAGTGATCGTCAAAAAATCAAAACCGATCTCAAAAGAAAGCTTTAATTATCTGGTTAAAAAGCACGCCCGCAGAATATATGCAAGGCTCAGGGGAAAAAGAGTTATGATAAACTCAGATATATCAGCAGGTTTGGTTTAAAAGAATTCCATTGGTCATTGGTTAAGAAATTTTCTTGCCTGGAAGTTATCGATTTTGCACCTTAATCCTGATTAAACTTTGGCATCTTTACATGAAATCGATACTTAATTCCAATCCTCAGCATATTAAAATTTATAATGACTGTTGTGGAAATGGAGGCAATTTATTGCGATTCCTCACTTAACCAAAGACATATAAATAAAATTTAGTTCATATCCGGCTCAGTTAGGTGGGATAAATCGACGCAATTTTTCACCTAGATTTCTGTGCCTTAAATCTTACAGTATAATTCCAGAGATTTCCTTCAACTTTATCCAGGATAAAACCAGCTTCTTCTCCTAACTTAATAGTGGTAGATTTGAAAGGGTAATCTGGATCGGGTAAAAATTCTGTTACTGCAAGAATCCCACTAGGCTTCAGGACTCTTTTCATCTCCTTTAAAGCCCGATTTTTGTCTGGAAGTTCCTGAAGAACTGTTACCGTATACACTACATCGAATGAATTGTCATCAAAGGGTAGTTTATGCACATCTCCTTCTATAAGCTTGATATTTTTGATATCTCTGTTTTCTGGTCTGGATAGTTTCTTCTTTAGCTGCAGTAACATTTTTGGTTGAATATCAAGAGCGTATATTTCTCCTTTAATTCCACTAGCCTTTGCAGCAAAAGTTGTAAACGCTCCGCTTCCGCATCCCACCTCAAGAATACGCATTCCTTCTGTTATCCCACTTCGTTTTATCACTTTATCAGGAGACTGCAATTTTCTTCTAAAATCGCTATCTAAAAAAGGTCCCATAAATGCTGGAGGTGAAAATACATAAAATCTTTTTATGATTCTTAATGCAATTTGCAATAAAACAAAAAAACCTAAAATTTTCAGTAAAATCGTTGTAAGTACCCGCATATCTAACCACTTTTAGAATATCAATAGTTCTAAATTTCTTTAGTTCTAAATTTCTTTAGTTCTAAATTTCTTTAGTTCTAAATTTCTTTAGTTCTAAATTTCTTTAGTTCTAACATCCATTTTTACAAACGGAGATATTATCAAAAAAGGCATTGAAGAATATGGAACTATTTGTCATAAAACCAAAAGCAATTTCATGTTTGATGTAAGCGCAGCCAGTTTGTTAGACGTATCTTCAGAATTGTTTAGTATCGTTAATATAATAGTTTTATCTGCGATATAAATTCCAGAATGTAATTTAAAAATCGTAAAATTGGTTAGTTGAAATTATACATAACTTTTACTTCAAAACTTTGCAATTTTGAATTTTCTCGAGAATATTATCAAAAGTGGTAGATTATCTATCCTTGTCTCCTAAAATTGGATTTGACCCTACTAAATTTTGTTTGGTTTATCAAACAACCATTTAATCCTAAACAAAAGATAAATTTTTAATTTGAAAAATCGATTAATGTTGACTTTAAATGAACAGATAATAAAGGGGAATCTTATGTATGGAAATACCTGAGAATACAGAGAAAGAGTTCAACAATATGAACAAAATGTTTAAGGAAATAACAGGACCAGGCAGCAAGACAGCCATGGGCGTTTTACTTGTCAGATACTTTGAATCGCAGAAGCCCAAAGACGAACGAATTTGTTATGACCCATATGCAGTCTATTTCATCAACCCGGAGGTTTTGGAGTGGGGAGTTCACCATCCAGATGAGGCAAAAATAATGCAGGAGCAACTGGACAGATTTTTTCCGGGAAGAAATAACTCAATCGTTGCTAGAGTCAGATTTTTTGATGATTTTGTGAAAAAATCAATCGATGAAGGTATTGAGCAACTGGTTATATTAGGTGCAGGATATGATTCACGTGCTTATCGGATCGAAGGACTGGAGAAGATCAAAACTTTTGAGGTAGACCATCCTGCTACACAAAATGTAAAAATGGAAAAAATAAGAACGATCTTTGGCAGTTTGCCAGGTCATGTTGTCTATGTCCCTTGCAATTTAGAAACTGAAGACTTTGGTCAAAGGTTGATAAACGTGGGATATATCCGGCACGTTAAGACTCTTTTCCTGATGGAAGGGCTCTTAATGTATCTTCAGCCAAAGGTGGTAGATGAAATCCTATCCTTTATTGTAAAGAACTCAGGAAAGAACAGTAGCATTCTTTTTGATTATTTTCCCCAATCTGCAGTTGATGGAAGTTCTAAACTTGAGGCGGGGAGAAATATTCGGAATCAAATGTCACAGCTGGGAGAACCGTTTAAGTTCGGTATCAAGGAAGGAACAGTTGATGCATTCCTTACACAGCGTGGATTTACACAGGTATGCAATGTAACCATTGAAGATTGTAAAAAAGCCTATTTTCAAGGAATAAATAAAAATAGAATAGTTGATAGCCTGAAGTCGTTCGTCTACGCTGTTGTTCAATAAATTTATTGTGTTGGCTAAAGAGACAGTGACCAAAAGGACATAAGTAAATCGACAGAGTCGAAAATGAAGATGATTATGAGCCTATCCGAAAGTCAATGCATATAGTAAAGTTACTATCGGTCTGTAATACCCAATACCAATCTGAGTATGAAACTGCTAGCTGTAAATATAAAGTAAGTCGCAAAGTAAGTAACAAAATAAGTCACAAAGTAAGTCACAATACTTTTTGGATAGGTTCTAAGTGCTATTAAAAGTCCAAATTACTTGAATCTGCTTAAAAACGCTATCAGACAATATTTGATTTGAAAATCAGTACTGTGGAATATGAGATCTTCAACCGAGTATCTGAAAAAATTTGAAATCATAATTAATATTTAAATGTTGTTTGCTAACAAAACATTTGACCTGGAAATATTATTTGTTCAGAACCAATTTTTCATATAATTTATTTTAAATAAGTTTAGGAATAATTGTAGGTTGTAACCCCACGAATAAGAGAATATTAAAACGAATGGATTAAAGCGAATGGATTTATGCCACCAAGAAAAAACGGATGGATCAGCAAAAACGGGCACCAGAAAGTGAGGCTGTGATGGAAGATCTCAACTCGCTTCGGTGCAAATATTGATCGCGTGCAACGGTTCATGGACATATAATGCCCATGAACCCTGTTCTTTCCATAATTGCCTGATACAAATAAAAAACAAGGTATAACGAATGGTTGAATTGCTTTTTGAGATCTTCAACCATTAAGTCGACTTTATTTTACCATAACAACTGAGTTGCATTTTTATGAGATAGGGGGAAGTTGAAACGGCTGAATACTGTACATATGAAAAATATGTATTAAAAAAGAAGCTTGAGATTCTAAAAAATAAAAGTGGGAAGAGCACAGAATTAATTTCACTTTATATTCCTCCTAATAAACAGATTTCAGATGTTATAACTCATTTGAGAGAGGAACATGAACAAGCTTCGGGTATTAAGTCTAAACTTTCCAGCAATAATGTACAGGGAGCACTTGATTTTTTGTTGGCAAAGTTAAGATCTCTTAACAAAATACCGGAAAACGGGATAGTTTATTTTGCAGGAATTATCAACACCGGAGCTAACAGGACAGGCATGTTAAATGAAGTTCTCATTCCTCCGGAACCTGTTCTAGATTACATATATCGCTGTGACTCCGTTTTTTATCTTGAGCTCCTTGAGGAAATGCTCCGAGAATGCAGTACTTATGGGCTTATACTTCTAGATTTAAGAGAAGCAACTATCGGTATGCTTGTAGGCAGGCAAACTGAAGTTATTAAGCATCTCCACTCTACTGTCCCTGGAAAACAAAGAAAAGGGGGGCAGAGTGCACATCGTTTTGAACAGCTCAGGCGTATTGCTATTCATGATTTTTATAAGAGAATAGGGGATGCTGCAAGTGAGACATTTCTTGAAGTGGAGCCATCCGAACTTAAAGGCATTCTTATAGGAGGGCATTCCCCAACTAAAGAAGAGTTCAGTGAAAGTGGGTTCCTACATTATGAGCTTCAGAAAAAGGTTCTTGGATTGTTCGATACAGGATATACGGATGAATCAGGTTTTTCTGAGTTAATAAATGCAGCAGAGGATACTCTCCAGGGTATTGATCTAATTAAGCAAAAGAACGATATGAAAATGTTTTTTAAAGAACTCGCTACTGAGTCTGGTAAAGTCTCCTATGGAGAAGACCATGTACGGGCAAATCTTGAACTAAAGGCAGTTGATGTGCTTTTACTTTCTGAAGACCTGCGATCTGAAAGAGTAACTCTCAAATGCAGTGTTTGCGGATATGAAAATAAAAGAACAAGAAAATGGAAGTCCAATGAAGCTGTTCCTGCGGCTGGAAATTGTCCTGAATGTGGTTCTGCACTTGAAGTCACGGATGCTACTGATATCGTTGGTGAACTTTCAGAACTCGCTGATAAAGGCAATGCAAGGACTGCTTTTGTATCAACGGATTTCGACGAAGGCTCTCAACTTATGATAGCTTTTGGAGGAATTGCCGCAATCCTTAGATATAGTACAGGGGTGTAGGTTGGTTCAGAAGTTTATTAGTTAACGAATCCTATTAAATTCAAAATAAGGTTGCAGGAAACTGTATATTTTATTGAAATAGCGTACAATCTTGCTCTGGCAGGTTCTATCCAAAATTACTGTTCTTTAGCTGTACTTTTAGTGGGGAAAACTGCAAACTACGGTACTAGGAAAAGAAAGCAGTTACGAGGCTTCTCTGAATAAAAAACTATATAAAATGATAGTAATTGTTAAATAATAATAAATATCATTTAGTAATAGATATCCTGTATATCTAAGTAAACCTGCTTTCACAGGTAATTTAGGTGGACGGTAATGAAGCCCACAGAGAAAGCTGACATGAAATACACAAACCAGAGAGTCGAAATACTTGCTTTCTTGCGCGACCATGATGGTCATCCCACTGTAGACGAAGTTTATGATGGGGTTAGAAAAAAACTGACGCGTATAAGCAAGGCTACCGTATATAAAAATCTCAAATTCCTTACGGAGAAAGGTTTACTGGAGGAGGTGAATGTAAAAGGAGTCTCAAGATTTGAAGCAAATTTCATTCCACATCACCATCTTATCTGCCGGGAATGTGGAAGGATGGAGGATTTCAATTCGGAACAATTGTTGGATTATTCGATGAAGATAGCTGAGGAAATTGAAGGATTTACTATTGTTTCAACGAGCACTAACTTCTATGGTGTATGTAAGAAATGTAAGGAATCTAAGGAATCTGAGGAGCCTAAGGAATCTGAGGGGTCTAAGGAATCTGAGGAGTCTGAGGAATCTGAGGAGTCTGAGGAAGTCTGAGGAGTCTGAGGAGTCTGAGGAGTCTGAGGAAACATAACTTGAGCAGAACATCTAGGGGAAACAGAATGTTATCCGGGTGTAC
>NZ_LZPK01000278.1:0-2282 GCF_001729375.1 Methanosarcina sp. A14
GAGCTATTTCCTCAGAAAGAGAACGTATGCTCTGATTTCCTTGCGTGCGGAGAATTTCCAGAACATATCTTCGTCTGTCATTCTGGAGGACTCCAAAAATATCACTTTTTGATAACTGTGCTTGATGGCTCTGGATATCGGCTTTGATTTCCAGAGGATTGTTTACTGTCTCGCTCACTGTATCCCTCTAAAGCATAGATTAAACTATAGTATCGTTCTCTGAAATCAGGATTAACACTTTGAGCCTATCCCAGAACCGATCCCAGAACCGATCCCAAAACCCGAAATTGCGTTTCAGAATTGGATTCGGGATCAGCTTTTTATCTAGGAAAATAGTTTTGAAACTTTTACTGTTGAGAAAAATTGGTTTGGGATGAACTCTCTCATTGAGCCTGCTCAGATCACTGGAAATGTGATATAACCTATGGGATTAATATTGGAAATTTCCAGTTTATACTCCTTGAATTCAGTAGATCTGAGCTACTTTTATTGAGTGTTTTAAGATAGTTATTGGCAAATTAACGGGATTTTTGGGGTGGTAATAAAAGATTAACGTCATCATGCGGCTCTGCGTGTTTGAGGGCAAGTAACATACCATTAATAAGGCATGGGAAAAAGTAATGAGCCATTTTTGAGCTTTTTTTTGGAAACACTTTACTAATTTTCAGAGTAACATCAGATTCTTATATTATTTTTAACTGTGACATTTTTTAATACATTTTTTAATTTTAAACGATGTAGACCACCAGAATATAGAGCTTTAACATTAAAGAGAAAGTTAGCCAATGAATAAAAAAATTTAAAATGAGTATATATAGTTCTTGTTTTATTTACATGGATAAGTGTTATTGTTGAATATTATTCCTTGAATATTTTTTATCTCATCTGCATAACAGGAACCAAAACATTTTCAGCATGGAAAAAATAAGAGGTAGAATAGTGAAAGTATATAAGTGTCGAGAAAAATGTCGATTGTTGTTGATAGAGTGCCAGTGTATAATACAAAGTAAAAACATAATAAAAAGGAGTTGAAACACTGGAAACCATTTTTCTTAAACTTAAAAACATCTTAATAGACAGGTGGAAACTTCTTACCTTTGCATTTCTATTAATGATTGTTTTTTCTGGACTCTGGATGTATGAAGAATACACAGGAGTATCATATGAAGAAAAAAAAGTTATTTCCTATACGCAGCGTGGAAATTATACATATTCAGCTCCTGTAACTAAGCCAAATCCCCTCTACCCGGAAGGAACCAGGCTTGAGATGGGAAAACCGGCGTATTTTTTTACAGTATCTCCAACCATGGACGTTTCATTCATATACAGACTTGACGCCACAAGTTCTACTGACCTCAATGTGGAGGCTAAAACGATGATTGTGGCAAGTGACAAAGAGGGATATGGAGAAGAGCAGAATGGGGAAGGGCAAAAAATATTCTGGCAGAAGAGTTATCAGGTTGGCGATTCAAAAAGTGCTCATTTGAAAAATGCGGATGTCTTTACTTCTAATTTTACCTTAGATATACCTAAGATCCAGGAACAAACTAAAAAAATAGAGGATCAGTTGAATTATACTTCGAATCCGACGATAGAAATTGTTACTGTAATCAACTATGAAGGAAAAATAAATGGAAAAGATGTCACAGGTACACAAAATTTTGCCATCCCTGCCAACATTAGTTCTACTTATTATCAGATGCCTGAAGAACTTGGGTTTGTCAAAGACACGTATAAAAATATCAGAGTTCAAAAAGACCCTTCACCATCAACAATCAAATTTCCTATATTCTTATTCCTGTTAAATACAGTTCTAATAGGAGCGCTTATTCCCATCAGGAAAATGAAAAAAATTGATCCGGAATACATCAAAAAACTGGAAAACGAAAGTAAAAATTCATCTTTTAAAGAATTTATCAGTAAAGGCAAAATTCCCGAAAACAGGAGTTCTCTTCTACAGGTTGAAATTTCTTCACTCGAGGATCTTGTAAACGCTGCTTCTGATATGAATGAAAGGGTAATTCACGATGCCGGATCTGGAGAATATTTCATAATTCACAATGAAGCATTGTATATTTTTTGGGATAAAACTTCAAAAGAAAATATAAGATAGATAGTTCGAGATTGATATTAGGATTTTTTGAAGAGTAGTGTTATGAAACTTTTCTTTATTAGTATTATTATTTTGGGCATTGTTAACTAATTATAGCTATCTCTTTATTTCTATGTTTCATCAATAGAAGAACAGAGTACTTTAGCATATCAATACTCTTCGTATAACA
>NZ_LZPK01000279.1:0-3873 GCF_001729375.1 Methanosarcina sp. A14
AATGGGTTTATAATTGACAAGACCGAAACCAGAATGGATGAAACAAGTGAACCTTCTGAATTTGTTGATGAAAAAAGTTCTAACCCTTCTGGATCTTCTAGTTCAGAACATCCCAAGCCTAAACAAACAGAATATCTCAGGCCCAAACAAACAGAAAAAACTGAAAATAATAATGAGGGACAATCATCTGCTAGCGTGCAATTGTATGGTGAAAAGACAGACGTTACTTTAGGAGAAGACATTCTGCTCAGACTATCTGCTGTGAATTTGATCACCAAACCAACCATGAGCATCCAGGTGATTCTTCTTCCACCTTCTGGAATGAGTGTAACATCCTCCGAATTTGTTAATTCTGGAGCTGGCCAGTATACAACTACTTATGAGCTTGAGCCCGGACAGGGAAAAGATATCGAAATAAGAATTAAGTCCAATCAGGTTGGAAACTTTAATGTCAACGGCAGGGTAATTTATTATTTTGATGGTGATCCAGAAGATGCCGAGGATTACACACTCAATCTACCGATAAAAGTTAAGGAAGGGTCATCATCTAGCTCACAGCTCCTTTCCACTGGAGCAAGGAATAGTATCCAATCAGAAGAGGAACCTAAGAGTCCTGGATTTGGGTTATTTATAACTATTTTTGGGCTTTTTGCTTTCTATACTTTGAAAAAACGAATTCATTAAGACCGAGATAAGGGATGTGTAGCTACATTTACTTTATATTACTGGTTGTAGTTTACAATCCCTTAATCTCAAGACTCCTGCAATTCGACCTTAATTTTGGCTCTTCGCTGTTTTATGTGGGTAACTTCCATTCATCTACTAAATACTGAAGTAATATATCCAATATCCAGAAACATATCCAATATCCAGAAACATATCCAATATCCAGAAACACTTGGTGTTGAAAATCATGCTCAAGCTTGATGTTTCTCTTTTTGACCTAGCTACTATTTAACTGAGTAATTATTTTCAATCCATCCGAAATAGCGAAGAGCCCTAATAATGGAAATGTCCCTCTATCAAGGAGGAGATGAGAGTTAAAGTTGTAGTTTTTAATAACATTTTAACAATCAAAATGTATAAAAATTCTAATCACATCTAATTTATTATGAGTTTTAACTTAACATTAAACAAGGAATATGCAAAAGAAGAAATTGAATCGATTTGGTACTCATTTTGGTTATGGAATAAAAGGAATCAACTTGAGAAATTCACAGATGGTAGGCCATATTATTTTGTTCTAAAAGCAACTTGGTCCTTACACAGATGAATTTAGTGAGAACACATTTTCCTATGATGGGGAAGGAGTAAATAAAAATCAAAAATTAACGGCTGCAAATAAAGCTCTTGTTGATTCGCAAAACGATGGAAGAAGTGTATATGGATTTAGACAAGATCGTGAAAAAAGAGTGTGGAAGTATGTTGGATTGCTCAAAGTAATTGATTGGGAGTATACTCCTAAAAACGGATTTAATACTTATGTTTTCAAATTAAAACCAGTTAATTTCCCAAACAATTAGTGCTATTTAACTATTCGTTATCAGTTTTTGATATCCTTCTTTCATTATTTATCTTGAAACGTCAAATTTTTTTACAGTTCACAAGCTCATTTTTATTACAGTTTCCAGCTTACTGTGATTTTCTTATCACCTAAAGAATGAAAAAAGAAAATGTAACCTGAAAAACTCTTCTCACTCAACCTCAACATTTAATGTAAATTTCTCCTCCGTGCCGGTTATGTTCTCCCAGGTCCTCTTATATATGCCATTTACCTTCTGGCTGCCCGGAGCTGTGGCTTCAATTACCCATAAATGAGTTCCAGGGACACCTTCAAGGTGTTCAGGGTTTAGACCTTCGATATATTCGTCGTCGAGAATACTGAGCCCACTGCTCAGGTTAAGTTTCCATAAATAACCTGCTGATGGGTCTTCTCTAAGGCTAATAGTAAAATTCTCTCCTTTTTTGAGGCTTATGGTTTTTCCGCTGTCAGCTTTGGTTACTACCTGGCCTTTCTCTATTGTTTCGTTAGCTTCAGTCGTGTTGTTAGTCACGTTTGCTGATATTTCAGGATTCACAGGCTGGAGCTGGTCGTTATTTCCCTGAGTTTCATTCTCCTTAGCTCCATTTCCCATGTTTCCTGTCTTTCCCCCACAGCCGGTTGCAAAGACGACAGCAGCGACGACGAAGAGCATTGCTATGGCTTTTAAAACTTTCTTCATAACCCTCCTCCCGAAAATTCTCTTCCTTTATTTCAAAGTGAAAGTTTGTTTTACTTCTTTATTGATGCTATTGACACTAATCTATTTCGTCGCTAAATTCTGGGTTCATATCTATTTATGCAAAAAATCAGATATCGAAGAAGCTGAAGACGACGATGACTTCTTCGACTGATATGCAGCAAAAAGGGGACTTGATATCTGGAATAAAAAGTTGAAAATTATCCCAACGATTGACATATTAACCTAAACACTGATACCTAAAAATCAGTATCAAGCTCAGAAATATCCTGTCTCCTTCGCAAGTTATATATACCATCCCCAATAAATAGGGATACTGTATAAAAGTCTCTAATTCGGAGCGTGTTTTTTCAGATAATGTTGCACCAGAGGATCAATGTAGAACTGAACCTTCAGATGCATCCATTGAAGTTTTCAGCTTTTTTGTCTCATTTTAAGAACTCCATAAGAGTTAGTCTATATGCTTTTGCGGAGAACCATCTTTGATTTTTGAGCTAGTTGAAAACTGCTGACAATAAGGTCTGATTGACTAAAACACAAAAACCAGTTAAGACAAACAAAAACGAGCTAAATAAAGAGCACACTTAGTACCTTTATTTGCGAGGCTTGAAACAAAATGTCAGAAGAATCAGATGATCCAGACAGTAGTGATAGTAGCAGTCGTCAAAAAATGTTCACAGTAACCGGAGTGGTTCTGTGTGCTATACAGCTTGCGTTCTTCGTAGGCATGATTTTAAAATTTATCGAGACAGATTTCCTCGGTGGTTTTACATTCATGTTGCTTGCTTACTCTTCAGCATTCATTTACAGGAATCTGGAGAATTCCGGGAAAATTCCCAGCCTAGCCGAGAACTGATGACTGTGTGGCTTTGCTCTAAAAACCACATTCTATAGTAACTATCTGTTCTGAATTTTTCTTTTTCCTTTTTTACCCTTTGTCTTTTCCCATTCGCGTATTGCTGTTATTTGATACTCTTTGTTGTTTTCCATTTCAGGTTTTTTACTTTAAATTGATCCTGATTTTTAAATGTAGCTAAAGTAAAGTTTTTAGTTATATTTTCTGCTCAAAAGAGGTAAAAGGTTATTAATTGTGAAAACGTAGGGTACAAATAATCCTCAGACACGAAAAAAAGAATTAATTGAATTTTTCAGGCCGGAGGATAAGGTCTGACTAATAATCTTGATTAATAAGCTTCACAGATAAAATAGAAAAAGAAATATAGGATCATTTTTTAGTACCAGCAATAACTTTCTATGGGATAAACATGGAGTTGACCTTGCAGATTGATACCGATTACTCGCTTCAGGAAGCAAGCGAGATTATTCGCTCGGCTCTGGAACATGAAAAACATCTTGCAAAATACAAGATAGATCGCTACGCCATGATCTGTGATGAATTTGAAGATCGGTACGACCTGATCTCTACTGAATTCATAACAAAATTCGAAGCTGGCGAACTTATCGCTGAGGATAAATATCTTGAGTGGTATGCTGCAAAGAGAGGGCTTGACCACTGGAAGAAAAGGCTTTCTCTCCTTAAGGGCATTAAAATATAACTGCTTTAAAAACTTATTAACAAACTTCTAAAAAAACAAGAATTCTCAAAAGTTTCTAAAAACGAATTGACAACTTC
>NZ_LZPK01000280.1:0-2729 GCF_001729375.1 Methanosarcina sp. A14
GGTTTTAGCGCCACCTGCAAGGGATGAAATTGTTGTTGTGTTTACCGGAACCGTGCCATTGGATACGTCGCTGGCATAAAATGCGACTGAAATGGTAGTAAGGCTGGCAGTTCCGGTGTTCATGACATTGGTAACTTTTATGGTATTTGGTTCTTTGGCAAAAACCGCAGAGCCTGGAACCGTATTGACGATACCTGATATACTGAGGTCGTTCGTCGCCGCTGAAGTTACGGTTATGTATTCGGTCTTTACCTCAGAATCGCTTCCGTCGGCATTGGAAACAGTGAGGTTAACGTCGTAAGTTCCGGCTGTACTATAGATATGTGAGGGGTTCTGCTCAGTGCTATCAACTGTGCCGTCGTTATTAAAATCCCACTGCCAGGAAGTCGGGGAACCAGTTGAACTGTCGTTAAACCGAACCGTGAAAGGAGACTTTCCATTGGTCACGTTCGCGCTGAATTCGGCATCAGGTGCAGAGCTTGATTGAAGCGGTTTTTTCGCCACCAGGAACACGAGGGGGATTTTGTAGAATGCTGAGGTACCTGTACCCGGTAGGTATCTGGCATAGGCAAAAGTGGAACTGCTGCCGGAAATGGACGATGTAACGTTCCAGGAATCAATCCCTGAGTAAGGGCCCTGTGTATCAGCATCATTGTCAAGCCCTGTGTTTGTAAAAGACCCGGTTTTTGCAGATGCAACAAAATCATTATCTGCAGTTGGGAAACCGTAGTACCCATTGTTACTTGCCATGTAGTCGGCGATGAGTGTGGCCGAGGTAATGCCTGAAAGTCCGGATGTGTCAAACGTGGTGGTTCCAACGGCAACATTGTCCTCGTTTTCCTCTGTATAATAAGTGCAGGCATCATGCCCCTCGTTAATCCAGTACTGCGTTTCTGTTGTTGAAGAAGGATCATCGTAAGCGACGACGAGCTCGACCATCTTTATCCGGCCGTCGTAGGAACCTGTGGCGTCTACGTTCACCTTGATAGTGGGCTCATTTTCCTGAATCAGGTTCGTCACATCATACCAGCTAAGATAGTCACTCGTCACACGGGTTGTGTGGTCGTTGAGCATAAGATAGGGTTCACCGGTGTCGTGCCCGGTAAATTCGCTATTGTCATTACCGCCGCCACCGTAGTCCCCACCCTGCATGTAGATAAAGGGCTGCCCAGGATCAGACTCAGTCCAGTTGTTGTCCCAGGTTCCATCGTTATTCCAGTCAACCTTGGTAGTGTAGGTGATGGCTTTTGCATCCTGCATATGCCCACAGTAGCTGGAAACGTAGAGCCGGGCCCATTTGACCCTACCTGACCCTGCAACGGCAGCTGTCGGAAGGGTGAAAGTCCTGTCCACAACGGTAGTGTATGTTGCTGACGGAGGGTTCCCGGAGATGTACAGGTCGCCGGTCACTGTTCCGGTCTGTACGGTTGCCAGTGGAAGACCCCCTACCCAGTCGTCAGCAGCTACGGTGCCTGCAAGCAAGGTGAGGCAGACTCCGATGCTTAGAATCATTAGTAATAATGTTGAAATTGGTTTTTTATTCGTCATTATTCCTCCTGTACTTAGTTAGAGGCAACTATTCAGCCTGCCAAAATCAGTTGAACGCACTTATTTTGGAAATATCCGAAAGTCTGGTTCTAGCCTCTTAAAATAAAAATAAAAGCACACTCAACCGCCAACATTATAAAAACAGGTTCACACAAATTTGCTCACCGGTTTTAATGAAAACTGCTCTTGGTGTTGTTCTGGTCAAGCTGAATTCACCTACTTTTTAAAGCCCTAAACTTCCTCCATTGCAATCCGCTTTGGAAAGGCTCGAGAGGGCTGTTCAGGATTTTAATCTCACAATTTTATATTCAATTCAGAGGGAAAACCCAAAAACAACAAAATTGAAACCTTTTTGCCATAAAATTTAAAATTTGGATCTGTACTCACGAATGGTTTATTAGATCAAATTCGACCTCTGAAAAATTCACATACTCTGTATACTTTAAATTTCTATTAGAGATCAAGATCAAAACTTTTTAAAAGTGACATGGACAAATTTCTCAAAATTGCAACTTTTATTCTAATTCAGTTTGTAGGGTCAGACGTTTGACTCTGCTTTGAAGACGGTGTCTCCTTTTTCAGAGAAACATCTATTATAGTTCAGCCACTTCTAAAAAGAATAGATAACACAAAGTATTTAAATTCTTTGAAAATATTAAGAACATATTAATTTATATTCATCATATTTGTTACAAATATAAAAATTCGTAACATAATATCAGTAGTTTATTTCTTTTTAAACTTACTATGTATAAAGCGGCAAGTCCATCATTAGGAAGAAATACATAATATTCATAAAACGGCAAGTTCTTCATTAAAAAGAAAAAACCTAAACATGCATGATATTCTTTGAATAAAAAGTACAAACGAAAATACTCTACTCTATCTTTTTAGCTATTAAGTCCTCATTACCGGGCAGTAAATTGTCGACATTTTGGTTTTCAAAATCATGCCTAAACTAAATAGTAAATTACCATCGAAGGCTTAAATATGATTATGAGTAGAAAACGAAGAATAAGCTGATGAATCAGTTTTATTCTGTACTTCATGCTAACCTGAGATTAGGTCACTCGCCAGTTATTGAAAAACACAAGCCAAAGTTGGCTTTCAAATCTGGTCAACGAGGCTAATGGGTTGTTTTGCCTGTTTTTCTCAATGACTTCTACCCTTTAGCCTCGATT